>NZ_CP009227.1:601792-902689 GCF_000775995.1 Treponema sp. OMZ 838
ATCGGCGGGGAAAAATGGAAGACTAAGCATGATATCGTCGCTGAAATGAAACGCGGAGGTTCGTCATGTTAATCCTTTCCCGAAAAACAAACCAAAAAATCCGCGTCGGCGATTCAATTGAAATTACCGTTATCGAAGTACGGGGCGATCAGGTTAAAATCGGCGTTGAAGCCCCCCGCTCCGTCAAAGTATTCCGCGAAGAAATTTACGACGAAATTCAGCGTGAAAATAAAGCGGCGCTCGCGACCGGCAATATCGATTCGCTTGCTCAACTGGGATTAAAGTAAAAAACGGTAATACAATATGGGGGCATTGCATTACTGCGATGCCTTCCCGATCACCTGCTGCAGTCGCCGATTATACTACAGCCCGATCCTCAGGTACGCGTGAATGTTCCGTCTCATCATCTTTGAGAGTGTGCCATACTTTATCAAATACGTGGTGAATCTCTTTAAAATATGTTACGAGCTGCGGATCAAAATGCTTCCCTGCGTTCTCAAAAATATATTGGACAGCTTCATCATGTGAAAGCTCGCTTTTATACGATCGTTTCATACGCAGTGCATCATATACATCGGCTATTGCGACAATCCTTGCCGAAAGCGGTATCATCTCACCTTCAAGCTTAAACGGATATCCGCTGCCGTCCCACCGTTCATGATGGCTTAATGTTATTTCCTTTGCCATTGCAATAGGATAAGATGACACAATGAGCGCACCGTTGATCGTATGTTCCTTCATCACTTCCCATTCAATGCCGGTTAATTTGCTCTGTTTTTGCAGAATATAATCCGGTGTACCGATCTTGCCTATGTCATGAATAGCGGCCAAAAAAGAAATATTATCAACAAAATCCGGTGTAATTTGCGGGTATTGATTAAGCGAAAACAAATATTCGGCAAACTCTTGACAATAGAAATTGAGCCGTTGTGCATGGTTTCCGGTATCGTTGTCTTTCAGCATTGAAGCTTGCAACAAACCGTTTAGCATCATTTTATACATTCCAATCTGCTCTGCTGTTATATTTTCAATAATCACCCAGTATCCAAGCAGGTAACGGTTCTCCTTATCAAAAAGCGGATGGAATCGTACTCGCGTATACAGCGTTTTTAACGTATGCGATTTATGCACCATATTGCCGATCCATGACCAGCCTTTTTCTCGCGATCGTATGCTTTCAAAAAAGTCTTTTATCTCCGCCTGAGTAAAAACCCTACCGAATACATTAAAAAACGGCTTTTTCTCCAATGCGTAATAACCTGCAAATAATGTGTACACACTTTTGGTCATGTGGCGTATAACTAAATTACTGTCAAGAATCATAGTAGGAATACTTCCTGCCTTTGTTAATTCAGAAAGTTCATCAAAATACACCTGTTGTTCTTCTGCCGACATATCTCTTGTAATCTGCTGATTCCGCTCCAACGATATACTTTTTTCCATAGTTTAGTCCTTCTCCGCATCGCTCTTCCGAATATACTGAGGCCCTGCATAGTCTGCAGCATTCTTCAGTACATTACCGTGCTTTTGCATATACTTAATCATCGAATATGCAAAAGAGAGGGCATCCGCTTCAATAAAATGAAAGCGGATACTACTTTGTGAAATTGCAGCAGCGTCTCTAAACGCCGCCGTTCCATAGCCGGTAACCAGCCATTCTTCGTTTTCCGAAAAGTGCGGGAGTAAATCAGCCGCCGGTTTGTCAAAAGCTTCTGTTACCGCTGTTCCGTTTTTAAAAAGCTGAGCGTAAAAGCGTTCTCTTTTTGCATCTATTACTACGGCAATATTTCCGTTCCACGCCTCATACTGCGATGCTATGCATGGGAGCGTAGGAATAGGAATAAAACAGCTGTTACTGCTGAGCTGTAATGCTTTCGCCGCTGCAAATCCGAGTCTTAGGCCGGTAAAAGAACCGGGACCTTCCGGCGCCAATACCGTTTCCGTATCGGCGGCAGTAAATCCCGCGGCTGATACGGCTGCATCGATAAGGGGGAGCAACCGTTCTGCGTGGGACGGACCGTTACCGGCGAAGGATTGCGTAACTAATCCGTTAGGACCGTATGCCGCAACTGAAAGGGTTGAAGTGAGGGTATCTATTGCAAGTATATTCATGGTGCTGCCTCATATTCGATTAAGCTGTCCGTTTCATACGGCCAGTTCGTGATGGTAATAGTTCTGCTCGTATCTTCTTCCGGCTTGATATGAATAAGTACGGTACGTGCCGGTAATTCCGACATAATTTTTTCACTCCACTCGATAATACACACGCCCTGACCGTACAGCATATCCTCAACACCGAGATCTAAAAAATCTTCCGGTGAGCTGAGCCGATACACATCCATGTGATAAAGCGGTAAACGTCCGTAATATTCCGATATGATGGTGAAGGTGGGACTGGTAACAGCTTCGGATATATCAAGCCCTTGCGCAACGCCTTTTGTCAGCTGCGTTTTTCCTGCTGCGAGCGTCCCTTGCAGAGCAAGCACATCGCCTGCATTGAGTAAGCGGCCTAAAGCCCGACCAAAGTTGATAGTATCTTCTACTGTTTTTGTTCTGTATACCATATCAGCCCTAACTTTTTTCTTAGTTAAAGAAAGCATCCTTCGTAATAGTTACAAGCATAGTATACTATTCCGAAATCCGCTGTTTGTATAGGTCATCAACAGAAGCAAAAGAACGAATACTCTTTCCTAACGGATAATTTACTATCAATAAATCCACACCCAATGGGGGGGGGGGGGTAATCCTATAAAAAATACACTTTTTCATAATATCTTCTCCTCTGAAATCACCATAGCACTCGTATAATGGTTTGTCAAGCATATTGTCTCGGTAGAAAAAAACAACTATAATGCGTTTCTGTTATCCTTGAATTATGTGTAAAGAAACTACCCGTATTTATTTTGAAGATGATTACTGTGCGGTTGCCTATAAAGCAAGCGGTGAAAATTCCCAGACGTTTTTCGCGCTGCTTTTTCCGCATAAACCGTTTGTAGCTCCGGTCAACCGGCTTGATACTCCCGTGTCAGGCATCGTATTGCTGGCTTTTTCTGCCCAGATACAAACGCTGTTTTCCCGTGCATTTGAAGCCGAAGCTGTGCAAAAAGAATATTGGGCAATATGTGAACGGTCTACAGAACATCCCGCAGAAGTATCGGAGCCGCAGCGGCTGGAGCATTGGCTCGGCTTTCATACCAAAACACAAAAAGCCTTTATCGGCGCAGCTCCTATCGATATAACTCCTGCAAAGGCAACGTCTGCCGATATCACAAAACCTAAAAAGCATAAGAAGCCGGCGCTTAAAAAAGCCGTTTTATATTGGACGCTGTGCGGAGAAGGCGACCGGTACGACTTTATCCGTATTAGGCCGGAAACAGGGCGCACGCATCAGATTAGGGTACAGATGGCAGCCGCCGGACATCCCATCAAGGGAGACTTAAAATACGGAGCGCGGCGCAGTGAATCGAGCGGCGGCATACGCTTGCATTCCTACAAGCTCTCGTTTATCCATCCGGTTACGCACCAAAACATTACTGTTGAAGCGCCGCCTATGCAGCCCGACACCCTTTGGCATGCCTGCATGGCGGCATGCGCAAACAGCATAATATTCACAAATAAAGGAGAAGCGGACGCAGGTGCGGATACAACCGCTCCAGCTACATTACCTACAAGCCATCAAATAGACGCGGAGCGGCACCCGTGAAGCGGTCGAAGCAGGTAAGTGGGGCAGCCGCGTTTGAAGCTTACTACAGCGCTCTTTTCGGCGACCGTTGGCCGACGCTTCGGGAAGCGCTTCTCAAAGAGACGCAGCCGGTGGCGTTTTCGGTGTGCGGCGGAAAGCCGTATTATCTTGACCAAGCGAGTATCTATGCGGCACAGGCGCTTCCGTCGATTGATGAGGGCAGCTATTTAGATATGTGCGCCGCTCCGGGCGGCAAAACGCTGGTGCTTGCCTCCGGTATGGGACAGGAAGCCCAGATACAGGCAAACGAGTTGTCGCGGGCACGCCGAGCGCGGCTGCTCACCGTACTTGATGAGCACCTGCCGCCGGACATAAGCGCCCGCATCGAAGTTACCGGCTATGACGCCGCTACCCTCCCCCGCTATCGGCAAGCGTATTACGACCGCATTTTACTGGATGCGCCTTGTTCTTCGGAGCGCCATGTGCTTACCGATGCGAAATACCTTGCCTGCTGGACACCTGCACGGATTAAAATGCTGGTGCAGCGGCAATGGGCGCTCCTTTCGGCAGCTTTCTTACTATTAAAACCGGGCGGCTTTTTAGTATACGCAACCTGTGCGCTTGCCGATGCAGAAAACGACGGCGTCGTACAAAAGTTGTTAAAAAAATACGGAACCGAAGCCGCCATTCATAGCGGTACCGCAGCAATGGAATTTGCCGCAACCAATACCAAAACAGCCGGCAAAAACAGCACACCGCTGATGCTCGGCGAAAAAACGCTGTTCGGCAGCCGGTTTTTGCCCGATACCTGCGGGGGAGCAGGCCCCTTGTATTTTTCGCTTATCGAAAAAACGAATTAAGAGAAGGAATACCATGATAACAGAACAGACAGACCATAGTGAACAAACCGGCGTAGCCGATATGCCGCCGCAGGGACGACCCATTAGAACCTTTGTACTGCGGAAAGGGCGGATTACCGAGGCTCAAAAAAAAGCGTATGCGGAATATGCGCCGCGCTGGTGCATCCCCTACAAAGCGCAACAGCTTTCTTTTAAAGAAATCTTTGCGAATGATCATCCGGTCATCATCGAAATAGGATTCGGCATGGGGGTCGCAACAGCTGAAATCGCAGCGCAGCATCCCGAAATCAACTATATCGGCATTGAGGTTTTTCAAGCAGGGGTCGGAAAGCTCTTAAACGAAATTGAGCAGCGCGGGCTTAAAAATATCCGCATTATCGAACACGACGCTATTGAAGTATTGGAAAAGATGATCCCCGACGCCTCAATCGCAGGCTTCCATATCTTTTTCCCCGACCCATGGCAAAAGAAAAAACACCATAAACGGAGGCTGCTCCATCGCCCAAGAACCGACCTGCTGGCCCAAAAACTGCAAGAAAACGGCTACCTCTATATGGTAACCGATTGGTACGACTATGCAGAGGATGCCTTTGCCGAACTTTCGGCCACTGAAGGGCTCCGGTCAAAATACGAAGGGTTCGCCCCTCCGCAGCCATGGCGTCCCAAAACCAAGTTTGAACAAAAAGGCCTCAATAAAGCGCACCCCATCACCGAACTGATGTTTATCCGACCTGCACACGACAGGGTAAATGCATCAGGCCGTTTTTTAGTAGCCCCGCAGAATAAGTGAGTCTATTCAACCAGAGTTGAACCGCTCTGCAGTTCAAATGGTCTCATAGCCTCACTTATTCTGCGCTTTTTATTTACTCTGCCTGATGCGTTTACCCGTCTGCTAGGAAAAGGTGCGAAATTTTAGGAAAAATTTCGCACTAAAAAGGTCCATATTCATTCACGTAAAAATCTAACCGAAATGCGAGGGCTTGCATGTTCCAATCGGACAAGTTATACTCGGTCAGTGATGGCATCTCCGATAATTAGAAAACAAGTTACTATTCGTTTTTTGCATAGAACCGTACTTTTCCTCTTTACCGTTCTGATTGCCTTATTCGTTTTATTCGTGTTAGGGAATATTCAGAACTTTTTGGATTCAAGCCAGATTATTATTCTGCAATTTCTTATCGCAGGCGGCATTTTACTGTTCTTAGTTGCCGTTTTTGCTTTATTGTTTGAAATCAACTACAATATCTATTTACGGAAGCCCTACTACCTCGGACGCTGTATTATCAGCGGTATTGCTTGTATATTCGGACTCGTAATTGCAATTGCAGCCTCCGCTATTCTTTTACTTTCGAGCGGTCTTAATCTGGTATAAGGACATACAATGATGTTTTGGAAAAAACTGTACGCAGGAAGAGCAGCCGTATGTACTCAAAATACGCAGGAGCAGATCAAAACAGCCGTCGTTACGGCGTACACACGCTTTTTGGAACTCAACAGATTGCATGAAAAAGATATCGTTTCCCTACAATTTTCGATTACATCCGATATAACAGCGGCAAATCCTGCAACTTTATTGCGCTCCGCCGGTTATGCTTCTGCGGTCGCCCTTTTTTGCAGTACGGAACCGGATATCGACGGCAGTCCTCACGGTATCATTCGCTTCCTTTTCTATTACTATGGAAAAAAGAAAGCGATACCGGTTTATTTGGGCGGGGCGGAAAAACTCAGGCCGGATCTGTTTCATCGCACAACATAGCGGATATTTCTGAAAACTTCGGTTTTAAGAGGTACCCTTTACTTTCTTTAAGGATATTCCAGTTTTATGAGCACCAAGGAAAATAATGGATTGATATGGGTTGTAAGCCGTGAATATGCCGGCTTTGCAGAAGCCGGAGGCGTAAAAAACGTCGTAAAGTCATTGGCAGAAGCAGCGGCAGCTTACGGTCTTACGGTTACGGTATTTTTGCCCCGTTACGGAAACAATAGCGAAGATCTCGATAACTGCATCGGAGAAGCACAGATACGTGTCGGTGATACCCCGCATTTGGTGAGATATTTTGAACTTTTCAGGAAAAACATCCGTTTCATCTTTATCGACTCCGGTATTTTCACGGAAAAAAAAGATATTTATACCTACTGCGCCGAAGAACTCGATTATTTTCGGGAAAAGCTGCACCGGCCTGATCTTAAAAAAGGAGACGGTTACATCGACAACCACGAAATGAACGTATTATTTCAAAAAGCGGTCTATTGTTACGGATTACGCAACCATACTGCTCCGCAGGTATTGCACTGCCATGATGCCCACACCGCTTTGCTTCCTGCGTTCATCTCTGCCCGATGTACGGGCAGGCGGCTATTTCGGCATACCCGTACACTTATCACCATCCATAACGCAGGGGACGGCTACCGCCAAACCTTTTATTCGTTCGAATATGCGGCACATTTAAC
This sequence comes from Treponema sp. OMZ 838, assembly GCF_000775995.1. Taxonomy (NCBI): domain Bacteria; kingdom Pseudomonadati; phylum Spirochaetota; class Spirochaetia; order Treponematales; family Treponemataceae; genus Treponema; species Treponema sp. OMZ 838. The sequence continues at coordinate 608,786 of NZ_CP009227.1, forward strand.
CGATCTTCCTCACAGAGTATTGGAATATGGCAGAGTCGATTATACGGTCGAACCCTTTCTTGTCGGTTCCGCCTTTGCTGATTTAACGACGGTGTCTCCGTGGTATGCAAAGCAGCTGATTTCACCCGAACATTCGCCGTATTCTTATCTTTTTTCAAAAACCCTCGCCCAAAAGCATATTCACATTACCGGCATTACCAACGGAATCGATTTTGGAGCCTATAATCCTTGCGATATGGAGTGTTCGGGACTCCCTTTCGCGTTTGACATACAAAAAGAGCAGTTTGAAGGAAAATATGCCTGCCGTTCATTTTTACTGGACAAACTACAATCGCAGACCTGCACAGCGCCGCTGTATGATGGCATACAACAATACGGCAGCATGAGTACACAAGAAGAGAAGAGAACACTCTACCTGATGTACCACGGCCGGTTGGTTCGGCAAAAAGGCATCGATGTATTACTCAAAGCAATTCCCCGCATACTGGAACGCTCTCCTAACCTGCGGTTTATCGTAATGGGACAGGGAAATCCCGAACTTGAAGCCGAAGCAATCGCCCTCGCTGCCGCACTACCCGGAAAATTTGTGTATTGCAAGGGATATAATCGCAATGCGGCAAGGCTCATCACCGCGGCAGCGGACTTTATTGTTTTACCGAGTTTATTTGAGCCATGCGGCTTGGAAGATCTTATCGCACAAGTTTACGGTACCATCCCGATTGCGAACGCACAAGGAGGCTTGCAAAAAATCATAAACGGGAAAACAGGCTTCTTATATACGCTTCCGAATGGCGAAGAACAAAACACCGACATACATATCAGTGCATTGACGGAAGCCGTATTGAACCAAGCAGAATCTTTTTTTGCAACCGATAAAGCAAGGCTCACCGATATTCCGTATTTTAAAAATATTATTTTACAAGCATGCACAGCGCTCCATACGGAATTTTCATGGAAGCATATTTTTACCCAACAGTATCTAAAACTCTATTTTCCTAATTGATGATTTTTTTTCTTATTATTGAAAGCCCCTCATCTTATGCCGATATAAAAAGAGAGTGCTATAGCAAGGGAAAAAATGGAAAAAGAGATTATTATACATTTTCTGAATGAGCATTGGGATGAGTTTGCTGATTTGTTATCCGAAACAGCTGATGCGGATGTCGGCCGCACACTTATGGAGAAATTTCCCGATGACTTTTTCGAATTTGCGAATTTACTTTCAAAAATGATGACTGTGCAACAAAGGCAAGCAATTGATAAACAAACAGGGCTTTTAGAAAAAGCACAGCAATTCCGGAAAAACGATTCTCTCAATGACGAAGAAGAACATGCTGCAATTATCGTTAAAAACGGCCTTTTTATGGTGCAGCCTCAACGATACAACGAAGCATTGAATAGCTCTTTTAAAACACTGGTCGATTCAGTTCTCTAGTACAAAACGGGAATTTATGAATAATAAAGCATCTCTAATAAGAAATATAAAATCTAATGGAAATAGGAAATATGGAAGACAAACAAACTGAATCGGAACTAAAAAAAACAACTATGGACATTCCAACCAAACGGCGATTCGGCGATAGAAAAGAAGGACGGCGTATCCGTTCGATAGAACCCATGGCGGTAGTAGCTCCCTTTATTATGCCGTCAAGAATAGGAGCACAAAATTTATTTCAAGACAGCATCAATGTCGCTGCGATAGAACATTTCGTACATAAAAAAAGAGCCGATGGCCTTATCGGTTTCGGCATCATGCATGTATTGGTTGCAGCCTATGTGCGGACAATATCACAGCGGCCGGGTATTAATCGATTTTTAAGTGGATTGAGACTTTATGCCCGCCATAACATAGAAGTGGTCATGGCCGTTAAGAAAGAGATGTCGCTGGAAGCCGAAGAAACAATGATGAAATTTTTCTTTGACCGAAGCGCAACCGTCACCGATGTGTATCACCAGATGACTCAGAAAATAGAAGAGTATCGAAATAAACGTGAAGAAAAAGAAAGTGCCTTTGATAAAATTGCGCGTAAACTCGGATTTATGCCGAATTTTCAATTACGTGCAGCAATCGCATTTCTGAACTGGCTTGACTTCCATAACTTGTTGCCGGAAAGCTTGCGACTGCTCAGTCCTTTTCACTGTTCCGTTGTCTTTTCCTCGATGGGCTCGTTAGGTATCCGCCCTATATTTCATCATTTGTACGACTTCGGTAATGCACCCGTATTTATCACTTTTAGCGCGATGCGGAGATCACAAGAAATTGCACGGGACGGTACAGTTACCAATATACGAAACCTTGACCTTGCCGTTACCACCGATGAACGGATTTGTGACGGCTTCTATTATGCCTCCGCTTTCCATGAATTGCATAAATATCTGGAAAATCCGGAACTGCTTGAACAACCGCCGGCAACAATTATCTACGATATAGAGTAACAAGTTCACCTATTCTGAGTGTCAAGTATAAACTGCAAGCAGGTACTTGACACATATCGGAAAATCGGATATAAGTTTTCTATTGTTTTTGCCGTTGTAGCTCAGTCGGTAGAGCAAAGGACTGAAAATCCTTGTGTCGACAGTTCGATTCTGTCCGACGGCATTATTTAATCTTTTCAGTGTTTTTTAATCTTCTGTCAATATTTCCACTATCATCTATTATTTATTATATATTTTATAGCTGCCGTTGATTTTATATTGTATGCTCCAATATAAGTGAGAAGAACGGCGGGTATTAAACCCTTGTACAAATAAACTCAACATATTTTAAAATTAAAAAACTTTAAGCATCTAAGTGATTGATGATATGAAAAAAATGGAAAATGAAAACCGGCGAACCTCAGCTGGTACATTCGCCTGTATTTATTTTGAAATAAAAAATGGGGAGACAAGGATTCGAACCTTGGAAGGCGGAGCCAACAGATTTACAGTCTGCCCCCTTTGACCGCTCGGGAATCTCCCCATATTGATGAGCCAACTTAGGGATTCGAACCCTAGACCCCGAGATTACAAATCACGTGCTCTGGCCAGCTGAGCTAAGTTGGCATAAATATGGAATGTATCATATCGGTTTTCTTTTTGTCTGTCAAGTGTAAAACAAACAAAAAGCTGAAGCATTATCGCTAACTATTCTTTGTAAATCTTTTTATATACTCAAGCAGTTCTTCATATTGTTCTTTAGTCTCAAATGCATCTTTTTTGAAATACAAGAAACGTCCGTTTGTAAATTCTAAAATATAAAATGCTTCATTATCGATATCAAATAAAAAATCTTTTAATAAAAATTTCGTCGATGTTCCTAACTTTATTGCCTCAACATAACCATCTGTTATTTCTGTAATGACCTCAATTTTGTCTTTTGGCAAATTAAATTTTTCGGCAGCCAGAGCATACTGCTTCCGCAGATTCTCCTTCAATTTCCGTAAATATATTTGTTTTGCAAAAATAATTTCCGCGAGAGCCCATAAAATATAGGAGACAGTGATAATCCTTTGGAATAAGTAGCCTTTACTTAGCATGAGCACCAGCACAAGAAAGCTGATAATGACACAGGTTGAAAGTATTCTGCGCTTTTTGATATTTTTACTTAGGATACCTGTTTGCTTCCACATATCTAATGTAATATTTATTTGATCTTCTACAGAGACGCTCTCTTTTATAATCATCTATAGTTACCCTTTTGGCTTTAACAGCGATGCATGGACGATGCCTGCACCGCTGCTCTTTTGCGCGTTAGTATAGGCTATACGTTAGACCTATTCGATAACTGCGTTTTCGAATAGGTCGACGAGTTCTAAATCGCACAAATAGCACGATTTAGAACATCGCATTTCAAGGTAACCTATTCGGAAACGGAAGTTTCCGAATAGGTTTATTTAAAACCTGAGTTTTTTGGACAGCCCCGTTCCCTACAGTTTATGCATTTTCTTAGGCTGCGTCATGTTCTCCGGCTTCAGGATTTCGTCGAGCGCTTCCTTCGATAATAAACCGCGTTCCAACACAAGGTCGTAGACGCTGCGATCATCTTTGAGGGCAGTCTTGGCAATATCGCTTGAGATTTCGTAACCGAGCACCGGATTAAGCGCCGTTACCAAACCGATACTCCGATAGGTCAGCTCCTTGCACCGCTCTACATTCGCTTCGATACCGTCAATACAGCGCAGCCGAAGCGTAGACATACCGTTGTTTAAAATCGAAATCGATTCCAAAATACTGTAAATGATAACCGGTTCAAAAACGTTCAGCTCCAACTGCCCTGCTTCGGCTGCCATCATTACCGTTGTATCGTTTCCGATAACACGGAAACATACCTGATTCATCACTTCGGGGATAACCGGATTGACCTTACCCGGCATAATCGATGAACCCGGCTGCATTGCCGGAAGATGTATTTCGTTCAAACCGGCGCGCGGCCCCGAGCCAAGCAGACGCAGGTCATTGCATATCTTTGAAATTTTTACCGCAAGGCGCTTCAGTTGCCCCGAATAGGAAACAAAGCAGGTAGTGTCATTTGTTGCGGCAATCAAATTCTTCGCCTTTGTAACAGGATAACCGGAAATTTCTGCGAGCCGTTTTGTTACCAAATCCGCATAGGCAGGGTCGCTGTTGATACCGGTGCCGATAGCGGTTGCCCCCATATTGATTTCGAGTAAGCCGGAAACAGCATGCCGGATATGCGGCACCTCCCCTTCCAAACTCGCCGCATACGATTCAAATTCCTGACCAAGCGTCATCGGCACCGCATCCTGCAGCTGGGTACGCCCCATCTTGATATGCCCGCCGAATTCTTTTCCTTTTTGACGGAAAGAAGCAATCAACTTTTCAAGCTCGGTAATCAGGCTTTCCGTGTGTAAGCAGATACCGAGCTTCGCTGCCGTCGGATACGCATCGTTGGTAGACTGTGCAAGGTTGATGTGGTTATTCGGATGGCAGAATTGGTATTCGCCTTTTTTATGCCCCAGCAATTCAAGTGCACGGTTCGCAATCACCTCATTTGCGTTCATATTGGTAGACGTTCCCGCACCGCCTTGAATCATATCCGCAGGGAATTGATTATGCAGTTTACCGGCAATAATTTCTTTACAAGCACCGATAATAGCTTCTGCTGTCGGTTTTTCCAGCAAACCTAATTCATAGTTTGCCTGTGCCGCCGCCTGTTTAACCATCGCAAGGGCTTTTATAAAGCCCGGATAGGCGGAAAGATGCACGCCGGTAATATTAAAGTTTTCCATACAACGAAGCGTTTGTACGCCGTAATACGCCTCATCGGGAACATCCCGATACCCTAAAAGATCATGTTCTTGCCGCATTGTTTCCTCCTAATCTTTTTGGCAGTTGAATTTTCTTATTTTTGTTGCAGCTCGTGGAGTGAATCGAAAGGATAGACACCGCTTACGGTTGTTTCGATTCGATTACCGGCGGATGATCCGAATATAACCGGAGCATCCGGCTGCATAAACTCGGAAATAACCTGCCGGCAAGCACCGCACGGCCCGACCGGATAATCCGCATCGGGGGTTGCGATTGCAATAGCCGTAAAGTTTCTTTTGCCCATTGCAACGGCACGGAAAATAGCAGTGCGTTCGGCGCAGTTGGTCAATCCGTAAGAACGGTTTTCAACATTCACGCCGGTAACAACACTCCCGTCATCAAGCAGTAATGCAGCGCCTACTCTAAAATGAGAATAAGGGGCGTATGCATTTTCCGCTGCCTTCATAGCTTGTTCAAAGAGATGGTCATACTTACTTGAATCTTTCATACTACTATTATACCATATAGACTATGAAAATTACAGCTTTCGATAATCGTTTTATTATTTTTCCTATTCTTTTTTATTCATATATATCTTTGCAGCAGCGGTACCGCTCGGATCGGATCTTTATCTAAAGCCTGTGTGGGTACGCACCATAACACCGGATAGTGCGCAAGCCGAGTTGGAAGGCATGGGGAGTGAAACCGAAAATACAGTCTCGCAGGCGGCGCCGGAACAATTTGCCGGTAAAACACCGAAAGTATTTTTGACGGAAAGCCGCTTCGGTTACTTTACTGCCGACGGTGAATTACTCCGCTCATCTCCCGTAACCCAGCGCATTTCAGCTTCTTCCGCAGCGTGGACGGAATACGGAAGCGATGCCGCTAAAACACCGATTTATCGCCCCGACGGTTCGCTGATAACCGTCATCGAAGAGCAAGGATTTGTATACATCGACGAAGACCGTTTCTACTTATTTGAGCCGGGAGGAAGCGCCGTTAAGCAATACGGTGCCGACGGGAAACCGCGCTGGCGTTATCTGCACACCGCGCCGATTACCGCCTTTCATAGCACAAAAAGCGGAGCTATTATCGGATTCTCTGATGGAAAACTTGTCGTTCTTGATTCCGAAGGTAATGTACGGTCGGACTTTTATCCGGGCGGCAGTGACTATCAGGTTATACTGGGAGCAGCAATCTCCACCGACGGAAAACTTGCCGCCTGTGTGTGCGGCATTAACAGTCAACGCGCATTGCTTATACGGATAGACGGTAATAAATATAAAATCATACATCACCGGAAATTGGAAGGAAATCTTCACAGGCAGGTCTTTGTTGATTTCGATATAAAAGGCGATAACGCCGTGTTTGAATGTGCCGAAGGTATCGGCTTTATCGACTGCGATCGGTTGATATCGGGTATTATGCCGCAGCGCGGTATGGTCATTTCCGGCGGTCAAAATCCGTATAAGAATATGATGGCGATTATCAGCAGACAAGAACAAAGCTCAACATTGTCGTTTATCGAAGCGCCTTTTTATGTCGTTGGACACACCTCCTTTCCTTCAAAAAATACGTTCCTTGTACAAGAACGGGAAACGATATTCCTTGCAACCGACACGAAGTTAGCCCGTATCGATATAAAATAAAGTGAAAAATAGGATACTGATATGAAACGATTTTTCTTTTGCCTCTTAGCCGCAACGGTATTTTTTGCGGAATTATTCGCATTGGAATGGCCTGCCGATACACAAAATTTCTTACGGCTTTTCGGGCAACGCATCGGTGAAAATACTTTTGAACAAGGTTTGACCTTTGAAGATGCGGCGACGGTACGCGCTGCGGATGACGGAATTCTCTTAATTGTCATAGATAAAAAATACGGCTCCGGAGCTTTCCCTTCTACACTTGGAAATGCATTGATATTTTTACACGATGACGGACTCCAAACGGTTTATGGAAACCTTGACGATACCACGGTATTCCGTAACAGGGTAACCGCTGAATCAACAGCTGTTATCGGGAAAACCGGAAACAGCGGATGGGGAAATCCTAATGAGCTGATCTTTCAAGTCAGCGATAATCAAAAAAAAGTATATATCAATCCGTTATTACTACTTCCGTCAGTCAACGATAAAATAGCGCCGCAGATACAAGACATCATTTTGATAAATGAGCAAAATACCGTATTTCAAATGAGCGGGCAAAAAAATGTGCGGCAGGGAAGCTATGAACTATACGCGGATATTTCCGATACGGCTGTACCGGGCGGGCGGAGTTTTAATCCTTTCCGTATTACGATTTTTGTAAACGGCACTAATATTCGAACACTGCCCTTTGAAACGATTACCCAAAAAGACGGTGAATCATATCTGGGGAATACCGCCTTTACCGATACGCTGCTATACCGGCGAAAGAATGGACTCTATTTAGGCAAGATTATCTTAAACCGCGGAAAATCCGATATATTAATTACAGCCCGGGATATTACTGGCAATGAAAAATCGGAACGGTTTACCATCCAAGTAGACTAGCGGATCAGGATAAACACATCAGATTGTATTTTAAAACCCCGCAGAATAAAGGAAACCGTTCAAGCAGAGTTTCGCCGCTTTGCGGCTCAAATGCTTACCCGGTTTCCATTATTCTGCGATCTTTATCTAGCAGCCTGATGTGTTTATCCTTCTCATGAAAAAATGCGCAAAATTTAAAAAATTTTGCGCAAAAGAAAAGGTAAGCGCTTGCAATATTTTCGGTGTGGTTACCTTTTCCTTGGAAGAACTGTGCAAAATTTTAGGCAAAATTTTGCACAGTTTATTTTAGAAGAAGGCCTATCTCATCAGAGAATATAGATAAGGATCGCAGAAGAATGGAGGTTAGACGACCATTTGAACCGCGAAGAGGTTCAACTCTGGTTGGACAGCCTCCATTATTCTGCGGGGATATTCTCGCAACTGTCTGATGAGATTGACCGAGCGGAGGAAATAGTGAAAAAATACGAACTGATACAAGCGTTGATTGAGGCGGGGGCGGTTTCCGTTATTCGGGCGGAAAATAAAGCGCAGGGGCTTAAAATCGTGGAGGCGGTGCGTGCAGGAGGAATCACGGCAATCGAAATTACCATGACCGTACCGCACGCCGACGAAATTATCCGTGAGCTAAGCGAAGTATTCGGTGCGGATGTATTACTGGGAGCGGGTACGGTACTCGATGCGGAAACAGCACGTGCCTGTATCCTTGCCGGTGCACAATATATCGTCGGGCCGTCTTTTGACGAAGGCTGCGCCCGTCTCTGCAATCGGTATGCGGTGCCGTACATTCCCGGTGTGATGACTCCGCAGGAAGCGGTGCGAGCGCTTGAATTCGGTGCTGATATCCTCAAGCTGTTCCCGGCAGAGCTTTTCGGGCCGAAAATCATCAGCGCCTTTAAGGGACCGCTTCCGCAGGGAACCTATATGCCGACCGGCGGTATCACTGCCGAAAATGCAGCCGAGTGGATTAAAGCCGGAGCTGCAGTACTCGGTATCGGAGGAGCACTAACAAAGGGGGCAAAAACCGGTGATTTTGAATCGATTACCCGTACAGCCCGTCAATTAAAAGAAGCGGTTGCCGCAGCGCGCGGTATCCAGATCCAGTTATAATAATTATTATGAATCAATATTCAAAAACAGGTACATTGCTTAAAAGCAGACAAGAAAATAAGTGGCTTTTGGTATTTGAAAGCCTATTAACGGGCCTATTGACGGGACTGGTTATTACGGGTTTCAGGCTGTCGATCTCTTATATTAAAAATATCCGTGTTGCACTATACGGGGTCATACAGTCAACAGGTGCGCTTGGCGTTGTTCTTGCGCTGGTTAGTTTGGCGCTGATAGGCTTATTTGCCGGTTTTATTATCACAAAGTGGCCGATGATTAAAGGCGGCGGAGTTGCACAGATAGAAGGCGTGTTTATGCAAAAATTGCAGTTTTCGCCGCTGTGTGAACTCCCGCTCAAGTTTATCGGAGGTGTATTGAGTATCGGCTTGGGGCTTTCGATGGGGCGCGAGGGGCCTTCCGTGCAGCTTGGTGCCTATGTCGGAGATGCCGTTGAGCGGCTGGGGAAACGATCGTTTACCGAACGAGTATGCCTTATCACTGCGGGTGCCGCCGCCGGACTTTCGGCAACCTTTAATGCCCCTTTTGCCGCAATTGTTTTTGCTCTGGAAGATATTCATCATCATTTAACGCCGTTACTCTTAGCTTGCGTTATGGCAGGGTCTTTTGCCGGCGATTTTGCCGGAAGTATCTTTTTAGGTTCCGGCCCGATTTTTCGATTCTTTACAACCGTAGAATTCCCGCTTTCGCAATTTACATGGCTGATAGGACTCGGGATGTTTGTAACGCTTGTCGGGCACGGATTCAAACAGTCAATCTATTTTTTTCAGCGATGCTATAAAACGTTTCATATTCCGCCGATTCTGCGGCCGATGATTCCGTTCTTGCTATCCCTGCCGATAGGTTTGTGGCACAGTTATGCATCCGGCGGTGGAGACGGGCTGATAAAAGCACTGACTGAACAGCAGTCCTTTCCGCTTACAATGCTGCTGATGTTCTTAATCGTCAAATTGCTTTTTACCGGTATTTCCGCAGGATCAGGGGCAATCGGAGGAATCTTTGTACCGCTTCTTGCCTGTGGCGCAGTGAGCGGTGCGTTGTACGCAACCGTGCTTGTGCATTTCGGCCTATTGGCGCAGGAACACGTAACTACCATGATTCTTTTCGGTATGGCTGCCTGTTTTACCACCGTTATTAAAGCACCGCTTACCGCCTGCGTTATTGTGTTTGAAACAAGCGGGGCGTTCCATCAGCTGAGCGGTTTGGTACTCACTTGTTTTACCGCTTATCTGACGGCAAGTTTTATCGGTTCGCAGGCGCATGACCATATCTTATTAGCGCAAATATTTGAAGCCGAACAAGGTAACACGCATTCTTTGAGCGGTAAACACGGAACATATCGCCCGCAGCTTTATGAATTACCTATCGGGCTCCAATCGATTGTGGCTTTAAAGAAAATCAGAGAAACGGACTGGCCTCAAAAATGCCGTATTGTCGGCGTTATACACGGTGAAGAGGAAACCATTCCCGACGGAAATACCGTATTGTACCCCGGAGATAAACTGGTTGTCCTCGTTGAAGATGATACCGGTTTTCTTCTAGAACAACTTACCGGTTTAACCGGTGAACAGGTTCACTAAATAATTTTTAGGTAATCTTACAATTTTTTCTTGCTATTTACCATATTCGCAGTTATACTGATAGAATGAGTAAACATTCGCATCTCTATCAGTATATACTCATAGAGTAAAAATACGCGGGTGATATGTATTATAGTTAAGGAGGAGATTATGAGTATTTCAAAAGAAAATATTTATAAGCTCGAAGGCCGTGTTCCGTTAAAGACGGCAATCCCTCTCGGTATGCAGCATGTTTTGGCTATGTATGCCGGAAACCTTGCCCCGATTCTCGTTATATCGGGTGTTCTTAATATCCCGGCGGATATTAAAGTTTCGCTGCTGCAAAGCGCTATGTTTGTTGCCGGCGCCGTTACGTTTGTACAGTTGCGACCTATCTGGAAAATCGGTTCGGGACTCCCCACCGTTATGGGAACCAGTTCAGGATTTATCCCCGTTGCTATCGGAGTAGGACTGCAATATGCCGCAATGGGAGACTGGTCAAACGGATATGCTGCTATTCTTGGGGCATCCCTTATCGGCGGTTTAATGGAGTTTATGCTCGGGTTTATCGTTAAACCGCTCCGCAAGTTCTTACCGCACGTTGTTACCGGAACCGTTGTTACCACTTTGGGAATTTCGCTTATCCCCGTCGGTATTAAATTTGTCGGCGGTGGAGTCGGTCTTGAAAAAACACCCGGATTCGGCTCGATAAAGAATCTGTTAGTTGCACTTTTCGTCTTTTTAACAATTATCTTTATCCGGCAAATGTTTACCGGTTTCTTGAGCATCTCTTCCATTCTAATCGGGCTTATTGCAGGTTACGTTGTTGCAATCTTTGCCGGTATGGTCGATTTTACACCGGTAAGAAATGCCGCATGGATTTCCGCTCCGCTCCCGTTCTTTGCAGTAGGGCACCTGAACCTCACCTTCTATTGGGATGCTATTGTCCCATTCCTGCTCGTCTATCTTGCGACAACTGTAGAGACAATCGGTGATAACACCGGTATCGCAGTCGGCGGTCTCGGACGTGACATAACAGACAAAGAATTGCAGGGGGCGGTTCATGCGGACGGTTTCGGCAGTATGTTTGCGGCAATCTTCGGCGTTATGCCGAACACCTCATTCAGCCAGAACGTCGGGCTTATCGGTATGACAAAGGTTGTCAACCGCTTTACAATCGGAATCGGCGCAGGCTTCTTGGTATTGTGCGGATTCTTCCCCAAACTTGGAGCAATCGTTTCGACTATCCCGAACCCGGTATTGGGCGGCGGTGTATTGCTGATGTTCAGTATGATCACAATGAGCGGTTTAAACCTGATTTACCAAAACGGAAAGATTACGGAACGTGATATTGTCATTATCGCAGCATCGCTCGGTGTTGCTTTCGGTTTAAGCAACGTACAGGAAGTCATGCAGCATATGCCGATGTGGTTCCAGAACATCTTTAAACAGGCCATCGTCGGCGCCTTTGTTACCGCACTTATTTTGAACCTCCTGCTGCCGAAGTCAAAAAAAGATGAGACAACATGATGAGGAGCGCTAAGCTAAGGTTTAATACACCGATACCCCATATCGGATAGCACACATACAGTGCAAAAGATTGAATCTATACCCCGAGGCTTCCTTTGCATCGGGGGTATAAAAAGTAGTTCTAGGAGGAAACGATGGACGTCTCGAAAGAGAATATTTATAGACTTGAAGGACGTGTTCCATTAAGAACGGCGATTCCCTTAGGTATGCAGCATGTTCTAGCCATGTATGCAGGAAACCTTGCACCGATTTTAGTAGTTACCGGAATTTTAAATATTCCACCGCATATTAAAGTATCGCTGCTGCAAAATGCGATGTTTGCAGCGGGTGCCATTACTTTTATACAGCTGCATCCGATTTGGAAAATCGGTTCAGGATTACCGACTGTTATGGGTACCGGTTCGGCATTTATTCCTGTTATCATCGGAGTCGGCACTCAATTTGCTGCGATAGGCGGGGATTGGATGAGCGGTTATGCTGCCATTCTCGGAGCCACACTGATTGGCGGATTTATGGAATTTTTGCTCGGATTTATTGTTAAGCCGCTCCATAAATTTTTACCGCATGTTGTAACCGGAACCGTTGTTACAACCTTGGGGATTTCACTTATTCCGGTCGGTATCCGGTTTGTAGGCGGCGGCGTCGATATTGAACGGACATCAGCCTTTGGTTCGATGAAAAACTTATTGATCGCACTGTTCGTATTTTTAGCGATTATTTTTATCCGTCAGCTATTTACCGGTTTTTTAAGTGTGTCATCCATCCTTATCGGTTTAGTCGCAGGGTATATCGTTGCAGTCTTTGCCGGTATGGTTGACTTCTCTCCGGTAAGAAATGCGGCATGGATTTCCGCTCCGCTGCCGTTCTTTGCCACAGGACATCTCCGTTTTGCATTCTATTGGGAAGCAATAGTACCCTTTATGCTTGTGTATCTCGCGACAATGGTAGAAACAATCGGCGATAATACCGGTATCGCGGTAGGGGGACTTGGAAGAGATATAACCGATAAAGAATTAGAAGGTGCGGTTCATGCGGATGGAATCGGTAGTATGATTGCTGCCCTTTTCGGCGTTTTACCGACAACTTCATTTAGTCAAAATGTCGGGCTTATCGGCATGACGAAAGTAGTCAATCGTTTTACAATCGGAATGGGCGCAGGTTTCCTGGTACTGTGTAGTTTCTTTCCTAAACTTGGCGCAGTCGTATCAACTATTCCCAATCCCGTATTAGGCGGCGGTATGTTGTTGATGTTTAGTATGATTACCATAAGCGGTTTAAATCTGATATACCAAGATGGAAAGATCACAGAACGTGATATTATCATTATTGCGGCATCGCTAGGTATTGCGTTTGGTTTAAGTCACGTCCCTCACGTTATGCAGCATTTACCGAATTGGTTCCAAAATATTTTTAAACAGGCAATAGTCGGAGCTTTTATCACCTCAGTTCTGTTAAATATAGTGCTACCCAAAGAAAAAGAAGGCGCGTAAAACTTTGCAACGGATTACTACAAAGCGGATATTCTTTGTTACCGGCGAACAGGGCTGCGGGAAGTCTACATTTCTTGCAGCCCTTATGCAAAAATATGCTCTTCAGCCGTCAGGCTTTATTACAAAAAAAGAAGAAGCGGTAAAGGAACCTGCGTTATATATGCATCCGGTTGTCGCCGGTACCGCAATATATCGATACACAACCGGCAACAAAGTCGGAATATGTCCCCAGCAAAAACCGATCGGTTTTGCTCCGATATTTGATATATTCGGGGTTATGTGTTTGAAGCAAGCGGAGGAGGTAATACTTTCTTCGATTGGCGACGAACATTCCGACGCCGATTGCGATGCAGCGTCACTGTCCCCTGCTCTGCCGGTAATCTTAATGGATGAACTCGGCTTTATGGAAGCGGAGGCGGAGCTTTTTTTCCGAGCCGTATGCGATCTGCTTTCCGACTCCCGCTATTATATCATCGGCGCCGTAAAGCCGCATGGAACACGCTTTTTACCGGTCTTGGAACAAATGCCGGAAGCCATAGTATACCGGCTAACGCTGCAAAATAGAATAAAACTATATGAACGGCTTGAACAGGCGCAAAATTTTACATCGTTTTTAGATGCCATCGGTGCCGAATGAATCTTCAAACGCTAAAAAATGATACCGACTGCTAAGAATACTATCACAAGAGAAAACGTTTCCTACACTATCGGAAGCACTACCCAACTCCCCACTGCAATTCTCCTTGCAGGAGGGCTTTCTACCCGTATGGGCTGCTGCAAACAGCTGCTCCCGCTTTGCGGAAAACCTTTAATCGAATACGTTATTGAAACACTGCTTGAGGCAGGGCTTACACATCTGGTGATTACGGTAAATGCCGAAACACAGCAGCCCATAACAGAAATGACAGAACACCTCGCACAAAACCAATGGGGGCAAAACGAGTCTCTAAAAGAACCGGCTGCCGGAAGCGGAATCTTCAGTCCATTCCACTGTGATATTGTCTTTAATCCGGAACCGGAGCGGGGACAGGGACATTCGGCGGCTCTTGCAGTACAAGCCGCTTGCCGCGGCTATGCCGAAGGTTTTGCCGCAACCGCAAATACCTCCTCTGCCTATACCCCAAGCGGCTTCTTATTTTGCACTGCCGACCAACCTTTTTTGCAAGCCGATAGCATTCGCGACCTCTGCTCTGTATTCCGCCGCAATTCCGGCAGCATCGTCTCGGCAGCCTTTAACGGCAGGCATTGCTCTCCGGTTATATTCCCGGCAGTACTAGCTAATGAACTCAGCTGTTTAGACGGAAGCATCGGCGGCAGAACCGTGATGAACGCTCACCCAGACTTGATTCTGTACTCCCCGCTCCGTTCCGAAATGGAAGCCTTCGACATCGATACGCCTGAAGACTTTAAACGGGCGGAAGAGTATGTGCAGCAGCACACACAGGACAACTGCACCGAAATATAGAAGATATACCTTCGGCGTTCTTTTACCGCCCTAACCGGAACATGAGTGTTTTGCCCCGGATCATAACCAGTGAAATACTTTCCATACCGGGAACACCTTCTGCTGCCGAATAGACAATAGTTTCCATGTCTTCAACTCTGCCGAAATATTGTACCGCATACTTTGTTTGAGCGGTAGATTGATACATAACCCGTATTGTTTCGACTTTAGTGTTCAATACGTTTCGGAACTTGTTCATCAGTTTACTGTCGGAACTATTGTTAATAGTAATTTCATACCGAATACCTTGCGCATAATCCCGCACCAATGCTTTTTTCGCTTGATCAACAGCAACACTCATTGCCTTAAAGACTGTTGACTTTATCGCGTTCTGCGCCGCAGCCTCGGTACTTCCGCGGTCGAACGTCCTAGGGCTGCTATAGGGTACAGCGCCGAGTAATTCTCCCGTAGACGGATTGTACATTTTCAAGTTAACTTCAGCTTGAGCATAGTAACCGCCTGTTTCTCGACCGCCCTGCACAAAACCGTCCACTTCAATATAGACATCAGCACCAAGTTTTTGTGCAATCCACTGTACAACCGAAAGATCAGCCGTATCAGGTTCTTGAGTAAACAGCGTAGCACTATCTGATTTTAATGCTTCTACCGCAGCATAATCAACGGCACGGTACCCGTTGTCAAGCAGGTATTTATTCGCCATGTTGACGGCAGACTTGGAAAATGTACTTCCGTCTTTTGCCTTTTGATTTGGCACAACCATATACAGCATACCATCGACATACTGTGTGATAAATCCGACATTATTTCCTTGCAATTCACTCTTGATTTTTGCCTCACGTACTTCAGGACTCGATAGAATATTGCCGCCCTTTGCAGAATAGGTACCGATCATATCGAGTGTACGGCGTAATTCATCCATTTTTACCGGTACGGTGATCTCACAATAGTATCCGCGATACGTTTGAGCACGTCGCAAAATACGCATATAGTCGGTTTCAAGGTAAGCATTCGGTCTTGTCCCGGCGTAAAAAGCGGAATGTAACTTACTGCGGTTCTGCATTTCTTCCGTCTCCCCGATAAGGTCGATAACGGCAAGCCGCAGGGTATTCGCTTTTGCCTGAGTCAGTGCCTCCAAAAACGTATATCCCTCTCCGGAACCGGCATAATAAGGGTTGTTGCCTGTATACTGTGGAACCCGCGGCATAACGGTACATGATGTCAAAAGCACCGACAGCAGTGCATATAATACAACGTTTCTTTTCATAGTTTTCTCCCTATCGTGTGAGTTATATCAGACCACTGTCTAAAAACTTCGTTTTTGGACAGTTTCTTTAGATTGAGATACGTGCCTAGAACCTGCGGGTTATTCCTATAAAAACATGAAAGTTCATGTGTGATGATAGGACATCCCATACATAATTATTAACCTTATCGAGTTCCGGCTGGGGAAATAGGCTTTCTTTTTTCAATTTTTCAGCCGCCTGCGCGGGACTCAGTAAATTATGCATATAGCCGAATCCGGCACTCCCGCCTATCGTCCAATTCCGCGAAATAAAGTAATCTGCCGATACAAGCACCCTCCCACCGAGTTGAGTTGCAGTAACGGTATAAGTCTTTGCTGAATTTGATTGCGCGGCAACGGATGTACCCGAAAAGCAAAATTGTAATTCCGGTGTAATCTTAAAACGGGATGTATAGAAATTATAAACCCCGATACCTAAATATCCTGTTCCGAAAGGAGTAAGCCGCATCGGTTTTGCACTCAATACAGCGGATGCTCCGGTTGGTTGTTGTATGGCATACTCATATCCGACCGATATACTGAGATGAAAATTTGCCTTGTATACAGCCCGTATACCGAAAGTCGGCTGAACACGCAAAAACTCCTTTGAATCTTTTGTCATTACGCCGGTAATGGGAACCGTTATACCTGCATATTCTTGCAGTAGAATACCGGACTTTAAAAGCTCTTTAACAGGATCTCCTTCGACAATCGGCTGGTCTGCATAAATCACTTTTGCAACTGAAAAAGTATCGTGTACTTCCGAAATAATTAACAAACCGGTTTCTTTTACGGACTGCTTCCCCGCAACTGAGATAGATTTTTGAAGGATATATTCATCTCCTGCATTTATACCGATATCCTTTCCCAGCTCGATTGTAACGGTATTATTTTCATGGTCAACGGCAAGTACTCCGCTTGCCAATGCAAACTCCGGTTCAAATTTGATTGCCGTATAAACCGAACTTATTAAAGAATCGATTGCTTCGTCAACCGCATCGGAACGCCGTTTTGCAACTTTTCTAACGGACAGCGGTATAACCCGCTCACTCGCGGAACCGGAAACGTCAAGGATAGATATAGCCCCTTCTATTCTGACTATCCAGTACTTTTTTATAACTTTTTTGCCCTCAACTACAGTTTCTTCAAACATAAGACGTTCATCATAGTCGGTAATACGGGGAGCAAATACCAAAAAAGCTCCGGTAAGCCGTTCCCAATCGGCACGGGTAAAAGCCTCTTCTCCCGATAACACGGTTTCCGAAATATCCGATTGACGCTCTTTCATCCTTTTGATTTGATCGATAAAGGACACAATATTGTTTGAGTTGAGGCGATACTCCATACCAATCACATTAAACCGTTTAAAAGAAGTCACAACACCCATAATCCGTTGATCTATTCTTGCGGCAACTTCGGAAGGGATATATCTTGAATGAGAAAGTCTAAAAACTGCAATATCTTTTTTACCGCTTACCGTTTGAGCAGAGAGCAGCGTTGCTAAGAGTACATATACTAGAGCGAATATGTATCTTTTAGGATATTTAAACATGGCCGTATACTAGCATAATCGATAATTTCGACGCAAGAGGAATTCAAGGCGACCGCATAAGATATTACCGGATATTCCCCACCCAAAAATATACATCCTTGTACATTGTTTGACTACGTGTTTGCGATGCAAACACGCTACTGCGGAGAGCCACCGCCATCCGTGGCAAGTTCAAAAATTGACCTCCTTGTCAATTTTTGAACGCGAGTTTTTGCTAGGCAAAAACGTCGCAACTGCATGGAACCACGGACATCCCTGTCCGTTCTGATACGTTGAGGACACTTTTTTGCCGTACGACGCAGTAGATATGCCGTATATTTTCAAAAAGAGCCCAATCTTTTAATCTCGTCAATCTTATCACGTACAACCGCCGCCTCTTCAAAGAGGAGCATATCGGCGTATTCAGCCATCTGCGCTTCGAGCTTTTTGATAAGCTTTTTACGGTCGGCGGGGTTCAGAATATTAAAACTGTTGACGAGTGGCTCGGTTTCGGCGCGGGCGGCTTCTTTTTTGATTTCCGTTTCGCGTACCAAAATATCTTCAATCGATTTTTTTATGGTTTTAGGCGTAATGCCATGCTCATCGTTGTAGGCTTGCTGAATTGAACGGCGGCGGGTGGTTTCTTCTATTGTTTCCTTCATCGCGTCGCTGATACGGTCGGCATACATCACCACGCTGCCGTTGGCATTACGCGCCGCCCGCCCGACAATCTGTACGAGGCTGGTGGTTGACCGCAAAAAGCCGATTTTATCCGCGTCGAGGATACCGATAAACGACACTTCCGGTAGGTCGATGCCTTCCCGCAGGAGGTTAATTCCGATGAGCACATCGAACTCACCCGCCCTCAAGCCTTTGAGGATTTCTACCCGCTCGATGGTTTCCACCTCGCTGTGAATGTACTTTACCTTTAAGCCCAGACCGGTGAGGTAGTCGGTAAGGTCTTCCGCCATCTTCTTGGTGAGGGTGAGAATGAGACTCCGCTCATCCTTTGCGATGCGCTTTTTCACCTCACCGTAGATATGCTCCATCTGCCCCTCGCTCGGATGAATTTCGATGAGCGGGTCTAACAGACCGGTCGGGCGGATGAGCTGCTCAACAACGCGGGTAGAATATTGCAATTCTTTGGGTCCGGGTGTTGCGGAAACAAAAACCGCCTGATTGAGCATTGTTTCAAACTCATTGATTTTGAGCGGGCGATTATCCAGCGCGCAGGGGAGCCGGAAGCCGAAGTCCACAAGGTTCTGCTTGCGGCTGCGGTCGCCTTCGTACATCGCGCCGATCTGCGGAAAGGTTACGTGGCTTTCATCCATAAAAAGGAGGAAGTCTTTTGGAAAGTAATGAAAAAGCGTTGCAGGCGGCTCACCGGGTTTGCGGTTTGCGATCGGCGCTGAATAATTTTCTATCCCCGGGCAATGCCCCATCTCGGAGAGCATTTCGATATCGTATTCGGTACGGGTTTTCAGCCGTTCAGCCTCAAAGAGCTTTCCCTGCGCCGTGAGCGTTTCCAAACGGGCATCAAGCTCCTGCTTAATCCGCTCGATGGCATTGGGGATAGCATTCTCCGGCATAACAAAGTGCTTTGCCGGATAAATCGAAAGCTCTTCGTATTCTTGGCTCACTTCGCCGGTCAGCGGGCTAAAGCGGCGGATACGCACAATCTCTTCCCAGTCAAACTCGATGCGGTAGGCTTCTTCCATATAAGCAGGGAATATTTCCATCACATCGCCCTTCACACGGAACCGTCCGCGTTCCAACACTGCATCGTTGCGCTCATATTGCAGACTGATCAGCTGCTTTTTGAGTTTACCGGGATCAACGGTCTGCCCTTTTTCTATGGTAATGCGTAAATCGCGCCACGATTCGGGCAAACCTAAGCCGTAAATGCACGACACTGTTGACACAACGATAACATCCCGCCGCTCCATCAAACTGAATGTTGCCGAAAGCCGCAGCCGGTCTATCTCATCGTTAATCGCAGCGTCTTTTTCGATATAGAGGTCTCGCGCCGGGACATAAGCCTCCGGCTGGTAGTAATCATAGTATGAAACAAAGTATTCGACGGCGTTTTCCGGAAAAAAACCTTTGAACTCGCGGTAGAGCTGCGCCGCAAGCGTCTTGTTGTGGCTGATAATCAGCGTCGGCTTTTGCACCGCTTGAATGATATTCGCCATCGTAAAAGTCTTGCCCGAACCGGTAACACCTTTGAGCGTTTGGAACCGGTCGCCGGCAAGTATGCCGTCCGCAAGCTGCCGTATCGCATCGCCTTGGTCACCCGCAGGCTGATAATCCGCCATCAGTTTAAACTGTTTCATAATGGATGAGATTGTACTGTATTCTGTAGTTTATTTCTATGATTTTGGTACGGGTACACGAAAATACGCAGTAAAGAATGTAATATCACCGCCGTCCGTGACACGTTCAAAAATTGACCTCCTTGTCAATTTTTGAACGCGAGTTTTTGCTGTGCAAAAACATCGCTGCTGCGTGGAACTACTGCCATCCTTGGCAGTTCTGGTCGAATAGTTTCAATTTTTCCGTGGGGGGTGTTAAAAAAACGGCCTGATGCGTTTATCCTGGGTGTAGTCGGAAATTTGCTTGTAAAAAGCATCCCCATATATTATAATAAATCCGTGGAAAATTATAATAAATCCGCGAGCGGACAGGGCGAGGCGCTTTTTGTCTGCGGCGGATGCAATGCAAAAATCGGCGCCGGTGTTTTGAGCGCCTTACTGAAAGCACTCCCCAAGACTTCACACGAAGGATTATTGGTCGGCTTTGACAGCTCCGATGATGCGGCTGTTATTCAGCTGACACCCGATATAGCGGTCATCCAGACCCTTGATTTTTTCCCGCCAATGGTAACCGATCCTACCCTTTTCGGGCAGATTGCAGCAGCGAATGCTTTAAGCGATGTGTACGCGATGGGAGGCGAGCCGGTATGTGCAATGAATATTGTCTGCTATCCTGAGGAAGCAACCCGCGATAATGCATACGCGGCGCTGCAAAGCATTTTAACCGGCGGAGCGGAAAAGGTAAAAGAAGCAGGCGCTGCGCTGGTGGGCGGGCATTCCATTCACGACCCCAAAATAAAATACGGACTTTCCGTGATGGGAACAATACACCCTGAGCGCATTTGGCGGAACAACACCCCGCAGGCGGGAGATGTGTTATTTTTAACCAAAAAACTGGGGATCGGGATTATCACCACCGCCTACAGCGCAGGAGAAGTCCCCCGTTCTGCCTTTGACGAAGCCGCTGCCTCAATGACCTACCTCAATAAGTACGCAGCCGAGGTTCTCCGGAAGTTTACCGTTCATGCCTGCACTGATGTAACCGGTTTCGGCTTGAGCGGACACCTTTCGGAAATGACCGGCACGGATTTTACCGCCCGCCTTGACGCAAACCGTATTCCTTATATCGAGGCAGCGTATCAGGCAGCCGGTGAATTTTTGCTTACCGCCGGCGGACAGCGGAACCGGAACTTTGCCCAAGGAAAAATTCACTTCGGCATAAAAGATTTTGCGCTCGAAGAAATCATCTTTGACCCGCAAACCTCAGGCGGTTTGCTCTTTGCCGTCAGCCCTGCCGAAGCGGAAAAAATCAGACCAGCCTTTGCCGAGGCAGGCATCAGTCTATTCCAAATCGGTGCCATTGAACCGCGTGCGGATTATCCGATTGTGGTGAGATAATGGTTACTTAGTATCTATGGAGGAAAATGCTTACAAGATTAACATTGACAAATAATTGGTATCATATATAATACCAATTATGGATGTTCCAATAGTCGTTATAGATACAAATGTTATGCTATCGGCATTAAAAAGTGTAAATGGAAAGTCAAATCAGTTATTACAAGAAATCGGTACCGGTAGATTTGATTTTGCTATTTCAGTTCCGCTTATTTTAGAATATGAAGCAGTTTTGAAAAAACACTTAAATAGAGCATACTATTCCGATGCTGATATTAATGATTTTTTAAATTATATATGTCAGATTGGAAAGCATATAAAACTATTCTATTTGTGGCGGCCATATTTAAGAGATGGCTTTGATGATCATATTTTGGAGCTTGCGATTCATTCAAACAGTGAGATGATAATAACATTTAATAAAAAAGATTTCAAAGAAGCGGAACAGTTAGGAATCGTTGCGCTAACACCGCGGGAATTTATGGATATATTAAATGGAGGTCAAAAATGAGCACATTGAGTATTAGAATCCCGGATTCATATCACACAATGATAAAAGAAGTTGCTAAAATCGATAACATTTCAATAAATCAATTTATTGCCGCTGCAATAGGAGAAAAATTATCGGCACTACAAACGGAACAGTATATTGAGCAACGGGCAAAAAACGGATCGCGAGAAAAGTTTTTAGCTGTTTTACAAAAAGCTCCTAACAGCAAACCTGAAGAATGTGATGTATAAAACCGCGTGCGGATTATCCGATTGTGGTGAAATAATGGTTACCAATATCTATGGAGGGAAATGATGATTGAAGTAAATGCGATGGGCAAAGTGTGTCCCATTCCCGTCATTATGACGAAAAAAGTATTGCGCGAAAACACTGCAGGAGAAAACATCCTGATACGGGTGGATAACGAAATTGCGACTCAGAACCTGACCAAGATGGCAGGGCAGCTGAATATCAAAGCAAGCGTTACCAAGCTGAACGATGCGGAATATACCGTACTCTACGACTTTCAAGGCTGCGAGGCTTGTGCTATTTTGAACGACACAAGCGTGTTGGAACAAGGCGCTGACGAATATGTTGTGGTAATCAATTCTGATAAGATGGGCACCGGTGATGAAGGCTTCGGCACAAAGCTGTTGGAAAACTTTGTGTATGCGCTGACTGAACAGGATCGCATTCCTAAAATGGTGGTAATGTATAACTCCGGTGTCCGCCTTGCAACCGAGAACGAAAAAACCGTCAACGATTTAAAAACCTTGCAGGAAAAGGGGACGGAAGTGCTTGCGTGCGGGCTGTGTTTGGATTTCTACGGCTTAAAAGAGAAACTGCAGGTCGGTTCGGCTACCAACATGTACCGTATTACGGAAATTATGCGTACCAATAAGGTCGTAAAGCCCTAAGTTATGCAGAACGAAGTATTTTGCGTTATTTCATTTGATAGTACTCATCAGGCAATCGCAGCGGAAATGGCAGTGACCGGTCTATCCGGCGCCCGCCTGATCCCGCTCCCTCCGGAAATTTCAGAAGGCTGCGGCATGGCGCTGCGGGTCAACCGTGAAGATGCTGAAAAAGCGGTTGACTTATTAAAAACAAGCGGAGCCGCGTATCAGGATGTGTATACCCTTACCGTCCACGGTGCAGACAGAACCGCGGTGAAGATGTCTGGGAAATAGTCAGAAGGGTAAGTAGTATGATTTATTTTGATAACAGTGCGACAACGCTCCATAAGCCCGACAGTGTTGCGGACGCAGTGTATAACGCGATTGCCTCTCAGCAGTTTGCAAATCCGGGACGTGCTGCGCATAAAACCGCCCATGCGGCGCTCGCCTCTTTGTATAAAACCCGTGTTGCCGTTGCCCGTATTTTCCATATAACAGACCCGCTGCAAGTTGCACTGTGCCAAAATGCAACGGCAGCTTTGAACCTCGTGCTCAAAAGTTTGTTCGGAGCAGGCGATCACCTCATTACCACTGCACTCGAGCATAACTCCGTCTTGCGTCCGCTCTATCAGCTGGAAAATCAGGGGGCGGAGCTTTCGATTATCGGCTTTGACCTTGAAACAGGCGAACTTGACTATACGGCAATGGAAGCACAGATACGGAGCAATACCAAGGCGATTATTGTTACCGCCTGCTCCAATGTTATCGGCGCCGTTCCCGATATGCAGAGAATTTACGGCTTATGCAGAAAGAATGGGTTGACGCTGATTATCGATGCATCCCAAAGCGCCGGCACCATGCCGATGGATATTTCGCAGTATGAACAAACCATTGTCTGTTTTACCGGACACAAGGGGTTGTATGGCCCGCAGGGTACCGGCGGCATCGTCGTGAACGGCGACTTTGCTTTTAAGCCGGTGTTTTCCGGCGGCAGCGGCATTCATTCTTTTGACAAAACACACCCCGCAACAATGCCTGATGTCTTTGAAGCCGGTACCATGAATGTGCCTTCCTTTGCGGGACTGACGGCAGGATGTGCATATATCGAACAGCTTGGACAAGAGAACGCCGCTGCGTATTTAGCAAAGCTGCGCGCATACTTTTTCAAGCTCGCTGCAGACCTTCCATTTATCACGCTCTATGCACCGAACGTACAAAATGCCGGTCCTGTTATCGGGCTGAACATTGGAACCGTGCCGTCTTCTGAAGTGAGCCGCCTCCTTGATGAACGATACGGCATTGCAACCCGTCCGGGTGCCCACTGCGCTCCGCTTGTGCACCAGAGCTATAAAACGGAAGCGCAAGGGATTGTCCGCTTCAGCTTTTCTACGTTTAATACGACGGAAGAGATAGAGGCGGCCGTGGACGCTCTTGGGGCCATCAGCGAGTCCTTTTGAAATATACGGTGCATCTGCGTTGTCGCTTCACAAAAAACAGTCCTCGACGTACAACAAGTACGCCTGCGGGTGTTTTTTGTGCGCTCCTAGCATCTACACCGTCTATTTCAAAAGGCTTACGGAAGAGCTTTTTTCAGAACGGACAGGGATGTCCGTGGTTTCAAGCAGTAGCAATGTTTTTGTGCAGCAAAAACTCGCGTCCAGAAGTGTACACGGATGTACACTTCTGGACAGGCTATTTCAAAAGGCTTACGGAAAATGTGTTTTCAAAAGCGGTAGAGGTGTGTGCATCTACTTCGTGCTGCACAAAAATAAATACTTGACGTTTCAAAACGGACAGGGATGTCCGTGGTTCTACGCAGTAGCGATGTTTTTGCGCAGCAAAAACTCGCGTTCAAAAATTGACAAGGAGGTCAATTTTTGAACTTGGCACGGATGCCACTGGTTCCACTCAGAAGCGAGTTTGTTTACAAACTCGTAGCCCAAAATGAACATCCGTGTTCATTTTGGGCGAGGATGTCCGTGGTTCCACTCAGAAGCGACGTTTTTGCTTCGCAAAAACTCGCGTCCAGAAGTGTACACGGATGTACACTTCTGGACAGGCTATTTCAAAAGGCTTACGGAGAGTATGTTTTCAAAAGCGGTAGCGGTGTGTGCATCTACTTCGTGCTGCACAAAAAGGATCGGTACGGGATTTAGCTTGTATCACCGCAGCTCTACTTTCCACTCTTTGATGGTACGCTTTTCTTCATCAAATCCTGCACCGATGAGCACAATCTTTTTCCCGTCTGCCTTGTGCTGTGCAGCATAACCGTTCTTTTTTATCTGCACGAGGGCATCTTCTGCGCTACCGTTACCGGAGAGCTTAAACTCAAAGACATAGATGCTATCAGCAGTCGTAACTATACAATCGGCCCGACCAGTTGAACAATGCACCTCTGTCTGTACAAACTGCCCCATCAGCGCAAAGACGAGATACACTGCTGTTTGGTAGTTCTGCTCCCGCAGTTTCAGGTTTTCTGCGGTGAAGTTGTCATATGGAATACTTGAGATAATCGCTTGCATCCGCTCCATAAACTCATCCACTTTGCCATTACGGATGTCCTGTACAAAGCGTCCTATCCATACCCCTGTTTGACCGAACGGTATATCGGAGTATGCCGGTAACAGGTTTTGTAAAAAACCGTACCGTACCTCATCATTCGGAAACCCCAGCTGATACAGCCTCAAATCGTTGATATATCTCTTGATAGTTAAATACCCTGCTTGAAACAGGATAGGCAACGTATCTTGTGCTACTGCCCGGTAGGTTTGCAAGCCATCCTCATCAAGTTCAACTTTTCCGTCCAGATCGGGGATATAATAATGCGCTTCTTTTAAAAAGTTGACTAAGAAAGTCGGCGTTCCCGTACCGAACCAGTAACTTTTTAGCTCTTTATCATCAAAAGCATTGAGAATGCTATAGGGATTATACATTCCTTCCCCTGCCGGATGGAACAGATAGCCGTCATACCATTGCTTTAGGGCTGCAAGTGCCTGCGGATAGTCGAGCTTTTGTTTTTCTGCAAGTGCTTGTATCTCCGGTTGAAAATTTGTTTCAAGCTCTGTTTGACTCATACCGCAAATGCCAGCATAGGTTTCATTGAGGCTGATATCTTTGAGATTATTCAAATCGCTAAAAATACTGATCTTGCTAAACTTGGTAACACCAGTGAGAAAGGCAAAGCGGATATATTCATCACAGGTTTTAATCACCGAGTAAAATGCTTTGAGCGTATTACGGTAGTGTTCATTCAGCTCTTCATTTATTCCCATCGTTTGTAAAAGCGGTTTATCGTATTCGTCTACAAGAATAACTACCTGCTTGCCGGTTTGTTGATAGGCAGCCTTTATCAGCCGTTCAAAACGTGAGGCAAAAAACGGCTTTTCCTCTTTTGCAACGAGTATACCGTATAGGCTTTCCTGCTCCTTTAATAAAGAATCGAGCCGTTCGCTCAAAGCTTCGCTTTCAAGATACTGTCCAATATTAAAGTCAAAATACAGCACCGAATATGCTTGCCACGGGGTTCGGTTTTCTTGTGCAGCCTGCTCCTCTTCTGCTTTTTCAAGATACAAACCTTTAAACAGCTCTTTTTGCCCGCGGAAATATGCCGCTAAGGTTGAAAGAAAGAGGCTCTTACCAAATCGCCGCGGACGGCTGAGGAAATACACCTTACTGCTGTTTGCTAACCGAAAAAGGTATTCCGTTTTATCCACATAAAGGAAACCCTTTTCCCGTAAATCTTTAAAGCTCTGCACGCCGAGCGGCAGTTTGCGGGTAATGTTCATAGCAATAGTATAGCAGGGTTATCATCTTTTGCAAATATACGGCACATCTACCGTCAAAACTATACATCCGTGTATAGTTTTGAC
This sequence comes from Treponema sp. OMZ 838, assembly GCF_000775995.1. NCBI lineage: Bacteria > Pseudomonadati > Spirochaetota > Spirochaetia > Treponematales > Treponemataceae > Treponema > Treponema sp. OMZ 838. The sequence continues at coordinate 635,511 of NZ_CP009227.1, forward strand.
TACGAGATGGCGGTAGTTCCCAGCAGCGACATACGGTCTGAGATATTCAAAAAACTCTGATGCGGTTATCCTATAAAAGAATATATTAACGATTTGACACGGTATTTTTATTGGGGTATACTTAATAAACTTATTTGAGGAGGCGCAAATATGCGAAAAATAAGCTTTAAAACAGTAATGGGAACAGCCATGCTGGTATTCAGTGCCTTTGTCATTTGCTCATGTACAAAGAGCGAAGAACCGGCAAAGAAAGCTATGAAAGTCGGTATGGTTACCGATGCGGGAACGATTGATGATAAATCATTCAATCAGGGGACATGGGAAGGCATTATCCGTGCAAAAGAAGAACTCGGCGTTGAAATTAAATACTTAAAGCCGGTCGGAACAACTGAAGCGGACTATGTAAAAGAAATTTCCAACCTTTATGATTCAGGGTATAAATTCATCGTTTGCCCCGGATTCAAGTTTGAAACTGCAATTTTCAAGGCTCAGACAAAATATCCTGATGCAAAGCTCGTTATCATCGACGGTAACGCTCACCCCGCCGATTCGTATGACGCTCAAAACGGTCCGAATACCATCGGTATTCTTTTTGCCGAACAGGAAGCAGGTTTCACAGCAGGTCTTGCCGCAGCACTTCAGTTAAAAGAAGGCCGCTTCGGATTTATCGGCGGTATGGAAATTCCGGCTGTCCAGAAGTTTAACTGGGGATGGCAGCAGGGTATCAAATACGCCAATGAAAATCTCGGAACAAACATCGAAATGCATCCGGAAGATTTCGTATATCAGGGAACATTCAGCGACATTGCGGCAGGCCAGCAGATCGCAGCTTCTATGTTTGACCGCGGTGTTACCTGTATCCACGCAGCAGCAGGCGGTGTCGGCGTTGGTGTTATCAACGAAGCGAAAGCACGCCGTCAGGTCGGAAAAGACGTATGGGTTGTCGGCGTTGACGTTAATCAGTATAACGAAGGCTTACTCCCCGATGGAAAGTCGATTATTCTAACCTCTGCAATGAAGTATGTAGACCGTGCATCCTATGATATGATCAAAGATGAACTCAACGGCAAATTCCAGGGAGGAACGACACTTGTTTTAACTGCAAAAGAAGATGCGGTCGGTATTCCTGCTGAAAATCCCAACCTTTCCGATGATGTACAAAAGAAAGTAGATGAAATTTATCAGCAGATCAAATCTAATGCTATCGTTGTTGCCGACAAGCAAGGCGATTTATTCCGTTAATCGATAAGCATTTCTTTTTGCGAATCCGAGGCTGTATGAATGTATACACCTCGGATTTTTCTTTAATTGTTTATAAGGAACCTCTGAAAACAGAGGTTTTTAACACCAATAATTAGATAAAAGTTTACAGTGTAAATAAAGGAAGGCCTGATCTGTCTGAACAATATGCTATCGAAATGCGCCACATCCGCAAGGAATTCCCCGGTATTGTTGCAAATGATGATATAACATTGCAGGTAAAAAAAGGGGAAATCCACGCAATTCTCGGGGAAAACGGCGCAGGTAAATCCACTCTTATGAGTATCTTATTCGGTTTATATCACCCCGATGCGGGAGAAATCCTCGTCAACGGTAAACACGCGGTTATCAATAATCCGAATGATGCCAATGAACTCGGTATCGGTATGGTACACCAGCATTTTCAGCTTGTACATAACTTTACCGTTACCGAAAATATTATACTCGGAAAAGAAGGCGGTTTTTTTCTTGACCTGCATAAGGCCGAGACAAAAATAAAAGATTTAAGCACCCGATACGGATTACAAATCGATCCTAATGCACGCATTATGGATATAACGGTTGGTATGCAACAGCGTGTAGAAATTTTAAAAATGCTGTACCGCGATGCGGAAGTGCTCATCTTTGACGAACCGACCGCCGTTTTAACGCCGCAGGAAATCGAAGAACTTATCCAAATAATGAGGAATCTGGTAAAAGAAGGAAAATCCATTATCCTCATTACCCATAAATTACAGGAAATTAAGGACGTTGCAGACCGCTGCACCATTATACGGAGAGGAAAGTTTATCGATGTGATAGACGTTGCAACCACTTCAAAAAATGAGATGGCAGCAAAGATGGTCGGACGTCCGGTTGAATTTAAGGTGCAAAAAGCGCCGGCACAACCCGGCAAAGTCGTACTCGATATACAAAATCTCAAAGTTATCGGTGCAAAAAAAGTACCTGCCGTCAATGACTTTTCGCTGCAAGTACGCAAGGGTGAAATCGTCGGTATCGCAGGTGTAGACGGAAACGGGCAAAGCGAGCTTGTTCATGCACTTTCGGGCTTAATGCCGGTTGCGGAAGGATCTGTTCTGCTTTGCGGTAAGGATATCACAAAAACATCAATCCGCGAACGCAACGAATCGGGTATGGGCTTGGTTCCCGAAGACCGTCAAAAGCACGGTTTGGTTATGCAGTATTCCATTGCGGAAAACACCATCATTAAATCGTACTACAAAGAACCTTTCCAAAAGCACGGCTTCCTGCATAAAAACAAGATGTTCTCATTTGCAGGCGATATCACCAAACAATTCGACGTCCGTTCGGGCGAAGGCGTTTATTCCGCAGCACGGAACTTGAGCGGCGGTAATCAGCAAAAGGCTATCCTCGGACGCGAAATAGCCCTCGATCCCGAATTACTGATCGCCGTGCAGCCTACCCGCGGTTTGGACGTCGGCGCTATCGAAGCAATCCATAAAGAATTGGTAAAGCACCGCGACAGAGGACGGGCTGTTTTACTCATTTCTTTTGAATTGGACGAAATCTTCAACTTGTCGGATCGAATTGCGGTCATGCACCGCGGCGCTTTAACCGGTATCGTCCGCCCTGAAGAAACGACCGTTGAAGAAGTAGGCTTGATGATGGCCGGAGATAAGCACAAACATGGAGGCCAACAGTGATGATAAAAAAACACACGGCTCTTGCGGATAATACCCTTGTAATCAGCCTTTCTGCCGTATTGCTCGGTTTAATTGCAGGAGCAATTCTCATCCTTTTTATCGGAGAAAATCCTGTTATTGCCTTTACCTACCTTTTCCGCGGCGGTTTGATGAACATCGAACGTATCGGAAATACGCTTGCAACTGCAACGACACTTTTATTAGTAGGTCTTTCCGTCTCATTTGCATTTAAAACCGGTCTCTTTAATATCGGAGGTTCGGGGCAGATGCTGATCGGCGGATTGCTCGGCAGTATGTTTGCCTTATCTGCAACCGCTATGCCTCGGCCGCTCTTTTTTATTTTACTGATTCTTATCGGTGTTGTGAGCGGTGCTCTTTGGGGTGTCGTTCCCGGCTTATTAAAAGCGCTGTTCAACGTACACGAAGTTGTTTCAACTATTATGATGAACTGGATTGCCTATTGGCTGGTATTTTATATCGTACCGGGTTACTTAAAAGCGGAATATCTTGAAACGGAAAGTAAATCCATTGCCGTTACCCGCTCGCTTCGTACCCCATGGCTTACCAACTTGTTCAGCAGCGAATACGTAAACTACGGTATCTTTCTCGGCATTCTTGCAATGATTCTCCTTAAAATCATCTTGGATAAGACAACCCTCGGCTTTGAATTAAAAGCAGTCGGATATAACCGCAACTGTGCGGAATATGCAGGGATTAAAGTAAACCGGAATATCGTTATTTCGATGATGATTGCGGGAGGTCTGTCGGGCTTGGCCGGGCTCACCTACTACACCGGCTATGCGCTGAATATGCAGATCGGCGTAATGCCTTCGCAAGGGTTTGACGGTATCGCGGTTTCTTTACTCGGAGCAGGGACACCGATCGGAGTAGCACTCAGTTCAATTTTCTTCGGTGTGCTGCACGTCGGCAAAGGCTTTATGAGCGCGAACACTATTGTTCCACCGGAAATTGCAGACACTATCATTGCGGTTATTATCTATTTTACTGCAACCAGTTTGCTCTTTAAACGCTTCTGGGGAATGATTTCTAAAAAGATACGCACACGCCAAACAGCAGGGCTTTCTGCAGAGGAGGTATAACGTATGTGGCATATTTTAACCTTAATTTTTCCCTATGTGATTGCATACACAATTCCTCTTTTGATTACTTCCCTCGGAGGATTATACAGCGAACGGAGCGGTGTTACGAACCTCGGCCTTGAAGGACTTATGCTGATCGGCAGTTTTTCCGCAGCAGTTGTAATTAATTTATTGCAGCACTCCGTTCCGGCAGGGATTGTGATTCCGATAGGATTGCTCGCAGCGGCTATAGCCGGTATCCTTTTTTCGTTGCTACACGCTTTTGCATCGATTACACTAAAAGCGGATCAGGTTATCAGCGGTACCGCTATCAATATGCTTGCCGCCGCATTGACGATTTATATTGCCCGTACCGTAACGGGGTCAGGCAACGTGCGTGTTGCAAGCATTATCCGACAGGACATCCCCGGGCTTTCAAAAATTCCCGTATTAGGACCACTTTTCTTTTCGCAGGCATACTGGAGTACGTGGCTAGTATTGGCGATACTGATTTTATCATGGATACTGCTGTATAAGACGTCATTCGGATTACGGCTGCGTGCCTGCGGCGAGCATCCATCCGCTGTTGCGAGCGCCGGTATCAATGTACACCGGATGCGGTACTTTGCAGTATGTGCGAGCGGTGCACTTTCCGCATTAGGTGGTGCCATTATCCTCGTAACCTATTCGGGAGAATTTAACGGCAGCGTAGACGGCCTCGGGTTCTTGGCTATCGCCGCTTTGATCTTCGGCCAATGGAAACCGTTCGGCATCCTCGGCGCAACCTTCTTCTTCGGGTTTGCCCGTACCGTTGCGAACGTCTCGCAGGTTATCCCCGCTTTAAGCGGCATACCGCCGGTATGGCTCAAGATATTCCCCTATCTTGTTACGCTGATAGCCCTCGTGCTGTTCAGTAAAAACTCCGCCGCTCCCAAAGCAAACGGAGAACCGTATTAAAAAATTACCCCTTACACCCCGGCGCTCTGCGTCGGGGTATGTTATTGATACTGTGATATTATCCTTGAGGTTATAATAGCCTGCAAAAGCAAAGAACTAAATGACCGAAGAAAAGTTTACTTCACTAATATTTTTATATGCATTAGTAAATTTCATTTTATTTATTTTATATAGATTTACACAGAGATTCAAAATAGTACATCGATTTCTTTCACTTATTGACAACCTCATTTTCAGCCTCTTGCTCGGTTATGGTTTTTATCGGGCAAATCGATTGTTTGTACTTTTGGTACCGAGCGTATTATTAATTGTGTATCCTATTGCTTGGGGACTGAATAGAGAATTATCAGATGAAGAGCTGGATTCTGTAGTAATATTGAAATCGCCATTTCCAATAAAACAAGAAAATAGAATAAAATTAAAAATTGCATTTATCCATTTTGTAACATTCCCATTTTATTATTTATTGGATAGTTGGAGTGCAAGATAACATCGCTATGAGCAACACATCTACTGGAATCAGATTACGATATCCGCACCATCCAAGAGTTTTTCGATCCTAACGATATTAAGGCAGCTATGGTACCCGCGTTCTCAACCGCGGTGAGCTTGGTGTTCAAAGCCCTATAGATTGAATGCGATTTGTCTTTATCCTATTTAGCGAAGATAGGCCTAATCTGGCTGTTGATGGTGTGTTCCGGTGGATACTATGGAAGAAAGATTTAATTTCTTATCTTGTAACAGTTTAGATTGCGAACGAGTAGTTTTTATGATATTATGAGGAAGGGTCGGAACAATGTTATGTGGACTGCTCTACTAGAGCAGATGAGGAGGAACCGAAGAATGATAAATAGTGAACAAATAATTGCTTTATTAATCGATGCTGATAATACGCAAGAAAAAAAATGAAATCTGTAATAATGGAAATTTCAGCATACGGTAGAATTGTTGTAAAAAGAGCCTATGGTAATTGGACAAAAGAAGTGTTAAAGAAATGGGAAGATGATTTTAGAAATCTCGCTATTAAACCAATCCAACAGATTGATTATGTAAAAGGTAAAAATGCAACTGACATGGCATTAGTAATAGATGCCTTAGATTTTCTATATACTTCCAATTATGATACATATGCAATTGTTTCAAGTGATAGCGATTTTACTCCTTTAGCTATTAAACTGCGTGAATCAGGCAAATTCGTGATAGGTGTAGGTAAAGAGTCTGCCTCAGAAGCTTTTAAACAATCTTGTGATCTATATCTTTGTTTAGAAAAACTTAACATGGATTCTGATGAAGTTATTGAGGAAGTTGAAAATAATGTAAATAACAAAGAAACAGAAATAGACGAATTAGATAGATTGTTACAAATTGCTGCAAATTCTTATCAAGATGACGAAACTGGATATACAAATGTAAGTTCCGCAGGAACATATATAAAAAGGGTAAAACCTGATTTTGACATATCAAAATATGGTGTTAAAAAATTGCCTGAATATATTGAACGAAAATCTGATTTATATGAAATGACTAAATATAAAGGAAAAGGAACTGTTAATATTATAGCTTATAAACTTAAAGAAAATAACACATAACACAGTTTTCAAAGCCGACAAACGGGACTGTGCCCGTTTGCGGTTTAAAACAATGTTATGTGGACACCTAGTAGGGCGCGGGGTAGAAAAAAATGGAATATGTTTTAAAAGGTAAATCAAGTTTGGAAGATTATATAGATTTTAATAGAGCAGCCATTCTGCATAAAAAAAGTTATTTTTTATGATGTTTATTTATTTTTTTATAGTCAGCAAGCACTTTGTTTTTTTAAATATAATTTAGATACAAAGACTAAGTCAAAAAAAGGATTTGCATATCTTTTCGAAAATTGAAAGGATTATCAATTTATGCTAAAATAAAAAAGAGAAAATTTAAGTTAGAGATTATTGAGGAGAAACGATTATATGAGTAATGGAATATCTATTGGAAAAGGAATTCTATGGATGCTTGTTTGGTTTGGCTTTATGATTCTGTATACGATTCTTGATATTTCAATATGGAGAAAGATTGCCCCTGAACAAAGTAGGGTTTTAAACTTAATTACTGTTGCTTTATGTATAATAATATTTCTTAATCTACTAATGACAAAAACAAATTTCAAACTACATTTGTTTTCAAATATTTCTTTTCAAGGAATAATATTAGCATTAGGGTGTTCCATATTATTTTATTTTCTTTTAGATAAGGGATTAGATCCCATATTTGAAAATTTATTTCCATCAAGTAAAGAAAACTATCAACAAACTATCCGCTTAATAAAGATATCGCCGATTGCCACTTTTTTTGATTTTTGTATCCTTGCGCCTATTCTTGAGGAAGTTTTAATGAGAGGATTTTTGCTTAACGGTTTTTGCACAAACTACGGGAAAATTGTTGCCTTGCTCATATCTGCTACACTTTTTTCAATACTCCATTTTAATATCGTTCAAATGGTACCTTCATTTATATGCGGCATAATTTTAGGTTTGCTTTATTTTTATACTGATTCTATATTTTCTTGTATCCTTGCTCATATAGGGTATAATACGATTTCATATATGATGATAATGTTACCTATATGTGCATCATCTCAAATAACTTAGTTTAATTACAATCGAACTATTAAGATATAAAAATTTTGCTTATAATTTTATTTAAAGAGGGAGAAAATTGAAAACTATACTTAATATTTTTTCTAGAGGATTTATCGGATTTTATGCAATTCTGACTCTTATTGCAGTGATTGCAGAAATTAAGGGGATAGGTTTTAAAACTGTTCACTTGCTGTATTTTGTCGGATCTATTTTGTTGATTTCGGCTGCGGTTACGAATCTACCATGGCTTGTATATCTTTCTTTAGTGTTAATGATTCCATTAGTAATTTTTACCGGTTATGTGGTTGGGAATTTAGAATGGTCTCATATTATAGTTCGCATATTGATTACATTACTATTGTCTTTACTATACAGTTACTCAATTTGCTGAGTAAGTAGAAAAAAATGTAAAATATTTTTTTTAATATGTATGATGATAATCAGGTTTTTGATATTTAGCTAAAAGAGTGGGGGCAAGAATTTAATCGAACTATTAAGATATAAAAGTTTTGCTTATAATTTTATTTAAAAGGGAAATTGAAAATTAACACATAACACCCGCTTCAACCTGACATTTGTTTTGTCACGAAAGTTGCTGGAATCGGTCGCTGCTAGTGCAGCTCCCTTTTTAATGCAACTTTCGCGCCAACTTTGCCTTACGCTTTGCGTCGACAAAGGCACAAATGCAGGTTAAGTGAACGTTAGACTGCCCCCGTGGGGTGCTTGGTATGAGGGAAAGAAATGAAATTAAAGGATATATTTCTAGTATTACTTTTTATATTAATAGCCTCATTAAATCTATTTGCATCAAATTCTCGGAAATCTGAAATTGATAATATTTTATATTACGCAAATTGGATAAAAAATCATGAATATACAACTTATGAGAATTATGAAAATAAATTAAACTATACCACAATAGAAGTTTCTGATCGTGAAAAGTGTGGTTTCCTTCCAAATGAAATATCTTATACTAAGAATGCTAATCTTTACTGCACAGAAATATATCTTGATGATGTAAAAGACAGATTAATTGCGATGATGCAGATTGAAGGAAGCGGCAGATTCCCCTATCTTACGATTTTTCGCTTTGACAGTAAAAAACAAAAATGGATTATATATTATTACGGTGACGGCTCAGCTGGAAATTGCGGGTTAGTCTATCCTGTTCAAAATCCCATTACAGGAAAAACTTTATTTTTTGAAGAGGAACGTAATTTTGATAATAGACGTCTTGTAGCATATAATCTTCTTTCATTTAAAAATAAAAAATGGAAAAAAGAATCAACGGCAAGAGCCTGTTATGTTTATAATCTTACAAATGATGAAAAGAAATGGATTTCTTCTGGCATAATTGAAAAAATGGCTACGTTTGATTATTCATTCATGGGACTCAAAGGCGACCATCCTGAAATAATTGAGCGTGAAGTTTTAGATAAAAAAATCATCGCGAAACCTTATTATACTTCGGTTGGTTACATGGCTTCTAATTTTGAGATAATTATTTATAAGCGAAGGGGTGAAGTCCTTAAAAACGAAGGAAAAGCATTTGAAGACGAAAGAGAAATTTTAAAAATCAATGAAGGACAATGGGGATTCAATCTAGTTGAAAAAGGTAATAAATTTTATCTGGTATATATAGGAATGGGAAATTCCAGAGAACAACGAGTTTCAACAATAGAATCTTTTATGCTAAATGTTTTAGATTTATCCACCCTAGAAATTGTATACAGCAGTTATATAAACTGTGATATAGAATTTAAATAAAGAATATTTTTTAATCGACTCAATCTCGATTAAAAAATGGAATAGAACTTTAAGGCGAGTCAATATGAAAGCGTTGCGTAACTATGCAAAAGAGAAAGGGGGTTCCTATTTCTTCGTTAACAGATTCTGAAAAAGAGCAATTTACAAAAAGGAAATCTTGCAAATAGTAAGGTTTCAAATTCGTAGAGAGATAGAACCTAACACCGTTTTCAAAGCTGACAACGCAGACAAGCTGCGTTGCAGTTTAAAACAATGTTATGCTCACACGCTATAGGCGTGGTTTTTAGAAAAAGGGGGAATAGGATGGTTTTTCCAGGTTTAAAAAAATTGGGCAAAGAATTTGGGTTCAAAAATAACGGAACATATTTTTATGGATTTATAAATAATACATATGTTATGTTTGCAGATGGGGCGAATCAGAAAAATGTGAATTTCATATTTCCAATTGAATTAAATGAAGATGATAAAAAGAAAATTTTATCTTGGAAAAGGAAAGGATATGCAAAAACTATAGATTTTTTTCACGATCAGTCTTCTAATGTTTGTATTATATTTGCAGAATATTTTTTACCTTTCAAAATTTCAAAAATAAAAGAAGTAATTGAAGACATAACTGAGTATATTAAACAAAAATACCCACAAGAAAAATCAAAATGCAGTGGAGATAACTGTACAGCAACAGATGGACTTAATCTATTTGATGTTGATGGTATTCCGGTTCCAATGTGTTCTTCTTGTGCAAAAAGATTAGAAACTAAAATTAACAATGCGTATGAAGATTTTAGGCTCCAACCAAATAATTATCTTCAAGGTTCAATAGCAGCAATAGTTTTTTCTATTCCTGGAATATTAGTAACATTCATTTTATTTTTATTAGGTAGAATCGCAGGTGCGTCAGGTTTAATATATTTTTATCTTTCACAAAAAGGCTATGTTTGGGCAAAAGGCAAAATGAACAAGATAGGTGTACTTATAATTTCTTTAATAAGTTTGGTATATACGGCTGTTGGAGTATATTTAAGTTATATTGCTGTTATTATAAAAGAAGTATTAAAGCTTCCAGAAATAAAAGGGTATCCAATATTTGAAATTGTAAAGCTTTCTTTTGAATCAGTAAGAGAACCTGAAGTCAAAAGAGAATTACTTACAAATATATATTTATCGTTGTTTTTGTGTGGTATTTGTATTTTACTAAATATGATTCAGTTATTAAAATCAACTGGCAAGGTAAAAATAAAAAAAGCATAACAAGGTTTTCAAAGCCGATAAAACCTTTGTCACAAAAGTTGCTTTCCGCATCTTTGCACCGCTTCAACCTGACATTGCAGACAGACCGCAAGTGCAGATTAAGCGAATGTTATACGCACAGTGCGCCGCGCTGGAAGTTAAGGGGTAAAAATGTATTATTTTATTAAAGATCATAATTTGTTATCCTCAATAAATTACCTATTGATTTCGTTTGCTTTAATATGTGTTGGATTATGTGTGACAATATTGTGCAATAAAGTGAGTAAAAAAAAATTAGATGCAAGAAAAAAATCTAATATTCAAAAGACTGATGAATTCGTGCGCGAAAATATTGAAATTTATGAAATGCTTTTAAATAATTTATGGAAAAATAAGAAAAGAGAATATTTTAGTTATAAAGTCTCTATATATTTAATTGTAATTTATGTTATTCTTAATATAATTTCTTTTATTTTAAAGGGTCAATTATTTAGCAACAAAGCAATTTGCATCTTATATAATCTTTATTGGATGGTTTTGCTGATTCTACTAATTAATACATATAATTTCGTTATCGATAAAAAAGAATGGAAATTTTTACAAACAAAAAGTTCGATAACTTTTACAGATAAATATGTTCTCGAAAATAATGAAAAAATAAAATTAGTAGTATATTCTAATGAAGATGAATCTTGGCAATTTTTATCTGGCAGACAATTGAATACTGAAGATGCTAGAGTTGTGGCATTAGAAGAAATAATTATTAAATATCCATTGTATGAAGCAATGTATATATTGCCAAAAGGATATGTTGCTTCAAAAACAAAAAATAAATGGATTATTACTAAAGAACAAAACGGCTAACGCCGTTTTTGAAGCCGATATTGTACTTTCATGTAATACGGTTTAAAATAATGTTAGGTTGACACCTACGGCGCGAAGGAGAAAAAATGAGAAAACTCTTTTTATTATTAGTATTGGTAGTTATTGGAAGCCATGGTTTCCCCAATGAGTATGAACCTAAAAAAATGTTTACGGAAGTGAATGATGATGTTGCAATGTATTTGGGAGGCGTGGTTGCAAAAGGAACAGGGGTAACAGCATTGCAGACCAATATCGTACCTCAAGGAAAAGCTGATATTGTAATAACATCTGCGACAGAAAAAAAATTTGAAATAACAGGAATGAAATGCACCTCTATGGTACAGGCCTTGGATGCAAGTAATAATGAAGTAGCTTATATGGTTACATTATTTACCGTAAAAGAATCTTCACTCAAAAAACTGAATAAACAAGTTAAGAAGAATCAAGTAAAGTTCTCCACCTTGCTTAATACACTTGGCGAAAAGGATTTAGATTCAGAAATGGCAGGAACTGCAGAAGAACCGGATACGAATACTTTTACTAAACTTAGAAATTTGCAGGTATATGATATCTTTGTGAAAACATTAGAAGGCAAAGAGATACATCTTCAAATTTATGTAGAAAATTTCCATGACGCTAAGGATTTGTAATTATTTGAAGCAAAAAATGAGTGCTCAAGCATAATTTGCTGGGTATATGGTCCGAACAACTCTGACATCACTATCATCAGACTTAAATCTCAGACAAATGAACAGCCCCGAGCATAAAGTTCCTATCGGAAGTATTTATATTTAAGGTGTAAGTGACTTTGTGACTTATAATAGGTAAGTATATGAAAAAAGTATTTGAAACGAATGATAAAAGAGAAAGTAGCTTCTTAAAAAATCATTTAAATGATAAATATTATGAAAGTGAAATCCGAAATGCTTCAGGAAAGTACGAATTATTTGTAAATGAAAATATTTACGATGAAGTCTTGATTGAAATAAATAAAATCGGAAAGAAATTATCAGGTGATATTGTTTTAGATAAAAAAGAAAGTTTAAAAGAAAATAAATATAAAAAAGGTTCCTTTTTATATTTCGTTGAAAAATACTTCCAATTGAAATATATACATTTATTTACATTTTCTATAATTTATTCTTTGATAATAAATATACCTTTCATCATACTCTCAATTAATAGAACAATAGTAGAAAAAAGTTTCAATACTGAATATTTAGTGATTTCACTTCTGCCGTTTTGCATAATGATATTTCTTAGCCAGTTAATACTGATTTGTACCAGATATTATCAGACATTAGAAATGGTGAATGAGATTTTTGTAATCAGAATCGGTAAAAAAAATGACTATTCAAGCTTAAACTACAAAATAATTAATTTTATTATTGCTATTATTGGTCATATAGTTATTACGGGTTTTATGATTAAAATTTATATAGAACTTATGTAGTAAATAATAAAAAAGCCGCCCTATTAAGGACGGCCTTTTACTACTCATTACCGATTATCGATAAATAGAATTGCTTTACCGAACATTTCCGTTATCGTGCGTATTCGATAATACGTGTTTCGCGGATGAGCGTTACGCGGATACGGCCGGGATATTTCAGATCATTTTCAATCTTTTTCGCAATATCCCTGCCCAAGGCCTTCACTTCTTGGTCGGGTATCTTTTCATTGTTTACCAATACCCGTAACTCGCGGCCTGCTTGGATTGCATACGCTTTTTCAACGCCTTGGAACCCTTCTGCAATTGCTTCAAGGTTTTCGAGCCGTCTGACGTAATTGTCCATCGTTTCGCGGCGGGCACCCGGCCGTGCGGCAGAAATAGCATCGGCAATCTGCACCAGTATGGATTCCACACAGGATGGCTCAATATCATTATGGTGCGAACCAACCGCATTGACGATACGCGGATCGAGGCTCATCTTCCGCGTCATCTCCATACCAACTTCGGCGTGGTTCTTGTCGGAATCCGCTTCGGCACCTTTACCGATATCATGCAGTAAACCGCCGCGTTTTGCGATTTCCACATTCGCGCCGATTTCTGCGGCAAGCGTACCTGCCAAAATAGCGACTTCTTTGGAATGCTGCAATACGTTCTGCCCGTAGCTTGTCCTAAAATGCAAGCGTCCGAGTGCACGCACCATTTCCTGTCCCATATCGTGAATACCGAGGTCAAAGAGCACTTTTTCCCCTTCTTCATACACGGTTTGCGAAATTTCGCGCGTAACCTTCTGCACAATTTCTTCAATCCGCGCAGGGTGGATTCGGCCATCCAGAATAAGCCGTTCCAATGCGATACGGGCAATTTCTTTCCGCACCGGATCGAAACAGGAAATAACGACAGCCTCGGGCGTATCATCAATAATAATATCGACGCCGGTCAAGGTTTCCAGCGCACGTATATTGCGCCCCTCACGCCCGATAATCCGCCCCTTCATTTCATCACTCGGTAAGCTCACCGTAGAAACGGTTATATCGCTTGTTGTCTCCGTAGTAAGCCGCTGAATGGTCGTAACCAAGATATCACGCGCTTTTTTTTCAGCGGTAAGGTTGGCTTCTTCTTCTATTCTATTGATAAGAACCTGCGCATCCTTCTTCGCCTCATTTGCAAGGCTCTGGATAATTAAATCCTTGGCCTGCGCCTGTGTTAAACCGGAAATCCGCTCCAGTTCTTCCTTATACCGTTCTTCCTCCCCATCCAAGACTTTTTCACGTTCGTCAAGCGCATCCTTCCGCTCAACGAGTTGCTTTTCATTTTTTTCTGCCAATTCCAGCCGTTTATCCAGCTGTTCTTCTTTTTGGGTTAAGCGGCGTTCCATCCGTTGAAGGTCGCTTCTCCGTTCGCGGTTCTCTCGTTCTTGTTGATTTCTTTCCCGAATAAGTTGTTCTTTTGCCTCAAGAAGAATATCCTTCTTTTGAGCTTCAGCCTCTTTTATAGCCTCCTGTAAAACCCGCTCTGCACGCTGTTCAGAAGCAGATAGTTGAAATCTGGCATACAGCCAGCGAATCGTCCATCCAAGAATTAAACCGATAATTACGAGAGCAATACAAACGATCACCATCATGATTCCAGTCATGTTTGCTCCTTATAACAGTAGATAACTGTCATCTTAAACTTTATACTGAATACCTCAAAATGTCAATAATTTTCAATTTTCCGAACAGGTTTAATATGTAAAAAACCGGAAGTAGCAAATTATAAGAAACTATAGTAATATAGTTATGGCATTTCTAAAATTTTAATCACCTGTAGAGATGCCCATAAACAGGAGGAGCTATGAATACGATAGTATTGGTCATTGTTGTCGCATATCTTTTATTGATGCTTTTCATCGGCTGGGCATCTTCAAAAAAGATTAAAACGAACGAAGATTTTATGGTAGCCGGAAGGCGGCTGGGACCGATTTTAATGGCAGGAACATTGACTGCTACGGAAATCGGAGGAGGAAGCTCGCTCGGTGTCGCAGAAAAATCCTTTACGAATTGGGGATTGAGCGCATTTTGGTATGTTGCAACGATGGGTATTGCCTATATCGTACTTGCCGTATTTGCCCCCCGTCTACGCCGGACAATGGTTAAAACCGTACCCGAATACTTTAGACGCCGATACAGCGGCTCGGCAGGGTTGATTACCGCAATTATTATGATTTTACCGCTGATCGGTTTGACAGCCTCTCAGTTTATCGCTTCCGCGACAATCGTATCTTTTATGCTGAACATAAATTACTCCGTAGCGGTTATCATCGTTGCGATTGTTGTTACCGTATATTCGATTATGGGCGGTTTATGGAGCGTTACCATTACAGACTTTGTACAGGTATTCTTGATTATCATCGGTATGGCACTTGCGTTGCCGTTCTCTCTCAATCTTGCAGGCGGTATGCAAGCCGTCGTAGCAAATGTTCCGCCCGACACATTCAGTCCGTTTAAGGGCATTGGCGTCGGCGCGATTATTTCGATGACGATTATGTATGTTGCATCTTTTTCGGTAGGGCAAGAGGCAGTTTCGCGCTACTATGCCGCTCGTGATGAAAAAGCTGCCGTACAGGGGTCAATCATTTCTGCAATACTGAACTTTGCGTATGCCTTTATTCCAACGCTTCTCGGTATCATTACGTTGGCACTTATCAATATGAAAAAAATAGATGGAGATATCATACTGAGCCAAGGTCCGAAATATGCGCTGCCGCATTTAGCGATGGCAACAATGCCTGCATTGATTGTCGGACTTCTCTTTTCCGGTATTATTTCTGCAACGATGTCGAGCGCCGACTCTGACTTACTGGGCGCAGGCTCCATATTCGGGAACGATATTTACAAAATTTATATCAAACCCAATGCAACGAACCAGGAAGTTATGCGGGTTACACAAATCACCATGTTGATAGTCGGTGTATTCGGTATGATCATCGCACTGTTTAACACAGGCAGTATTATTAAGCTGCTGATGTTCTCGTTTACACTACGGGCAGCAGGAGCTTTCTTCCCGTATGTTATGGGGCACTATTGGAAGCAGGCTTCAAATATCGGTGCTATAGCGTCACTCATTGCCGGCAGCATTGTCGTTATCATTCTTGAACAAACAAAGACTTCGCTTTTCGGTCTTGACCCCATTCTTCCGGGATTGGCGGTTAGCTTTGCTTGCTTTATTATCTGTAGTAAGGCATTCAAACCGAATATTGAAAGCCTTGAATTAGCGGAAGAAAACGACTAGGGTAATGCAACTCCTCGCAGTTTGAGGTAAAAATCCGGACTGCGAGCGCTGTTCCTAACTTTTACAATCAACAACCCCGACGCAAAGCATCGGGGTATTACCCCCTCGCACGAATTAAGGCATTACGGATAGGGGAAATGCGTGTAAACGGCTCCGAAAAAGGCCTTGATAACGGCAAACAGCTCTCGCCGCCGGTCAGAATCTACCGTATGCAGCTCTTTTAAAATATGCAGTGAATGAGCAAGTCCGTTAGCCGTTAATTCACTGAGTGTTTCCGCACCGGTGCCGAACAGAACGGCAAACAACGTTTCGATAAATTCTTTCCGCTCGGTATCGGTAAGATGAGAAAGCCATTCTTGCATGGTTTTTTCCGCAAAATAGCTTTCCTTTGTCCGCCCTTGCTGATAGGTTACAAACTCATCCCGTTTAATTTGCCAAGAAAATACATCATGCTGCCAGAAGGTGTTGGTTTCGGCGCTTTCAATAACGGTATAATGCGGCAGATAGGATAAAAGCACACCGACAACAGACGACTGCGGAATAAAGGAAGAGATTTTAGGGATAATCGCTTGAAATCCGCTCCGCTGTTCAATATCAAAGGCAAAGCCCGGACCGTCAAAGCAGAACACCCGCTCAATCCGCTCCTGTATCGAAGCGGCGGCAGTCCCAGCCGCATAGAGCGCAAGGTTTCCGCCCTTAGAATGCCCCGCAATATAGAGCTTTTCGGTGCTGCACACAACGGCAGCTTCCGCAGCCGCCGAAAGATAATCCGCCGCTGCAGCATGAGAGGGGATGGGGGCGGAAAGGCTCAAAAGGCAGTCTTCTTTCCATCCGATAATCGAGTCATCCGTACCTCGATAGACAACACAGGCAGCCCCCGTTGGAAGCAGGGCTGTAATTGCGGCAAACTGCTTATCCGCACTGCGGTCAATCTCATTCACAAAGCCTTTTAAAAGAATGGAACCGAAGCGCTCCGTTTCCCCAGCAGTTTTGAGCAAATCAGCGGTGAGCGGGTTGATTAACACACCGAACTCTTCGGGGGTTCCGCGCGTAGAATCGGCGGCATAGATACGGGCAGCTTCCCGCAGCGTAATACCGCCGCCAAATTGGGCTGGAACAATATCGAAAAAGTTAAGGTAAGAAAGTTGACACAGCACCAGCGCGTCTACCGCATTGAACGGACGCACCTCAAAGGGAAGATCGCCGCGCCAAACTACATAATCGGAAAGGTTTGCCATCGAAGGTTATGTTCCTGCAATGCTATTTTGCGGCAATTTTATTATATAGCGCATCAAGATCCGCCTGCGAAAAGTACGAAATATGCACGATGCCTTTTTCAAGGTTGCCTTTAATTTCCACTTTTGTACCCAGCGCATTGATAAATTGCTGCTCAATATCTTTGACCGCAAGCTGTGCATCATCCGCTTCCGGCCGGCTTACCGGCTGCGGTGCCGTATTTTTCTGTCCGGCGCGGCTACCGTTTTTCAACTGAGCTGCCTGCATTTCCGCTTCACGCACCGAAAGCGACTGCTCCGTAATGCGGGTAAACAGCAGCGTTTGATCCGCCGGATTAATAAGCGAGAGGATTGCCCGCGCATGACCTGCGGTGATGGAGCCTTTTTCCAGCGCCGTCTGCATTTCGTCGGGCAGCTGTAACAGCCGCATCGCATTGGCAACCGCCGGCCTGCTCTTCCCTACCCGCTTGGCGGTTTCCTCCTGACTGAGGTTGGACAGCTGCATAATCTCCTGATATGCCTTCGCCTCTTCAATCGGATTGAGGTTTTCCCGCTGGATATTTTCGATAAGTGCAATTTCAAGCTTTTTGCTGTTTTCAAATTCACGGAAGATAACCGGAACCCGTGTAAGCCCCGCTAAAAGCGCCGCCCTCGTTCTCCGCTCTCCTGCAATAATATAGTATTCATCGCCGTTTTTTTCCGCGATAATCGGCTGAATAATCCCGTGTTCTTTGATGGAAGCGGCAAGCTCCTGCAAACTCTCTTCGTTAAAGGTACGGCGGGGTTGAAACGGATTAGGCTTTAACAGCGCAGGGTCAAGCTCAACCGGAGCAGAACCGACCGTATCGGCGCGATTTTGAGTACCGGCTTGTTGTACAGCAGCCCCTTGCGTCATACCCTGCTGCTGCATTACAGACAAACCGCTATCCGATTGGCCACCCGCCGTTTGCCCGATGGCAGATTGCCCGTGATTTGGCTGTACATCCGAGGATTGTGCAGTAGCATCATTTGAGTACAAATCCGTGATGTCGGGAGAAAGCAAGGAATCGAGCCCTTTACCCAGTGCAGATTTAGGCACGGTCAAGCACCTCCTGAGCGAGTTTTGCATAGCTGCGGGCGCCGATACAAGAATCGTCATACTTGCAGATGGGAAGCCCGTGGGAGGGCGCTTCGGAGAGGCGGACATTACGCGGGATAATCGTACTGCATACGCGGTCTTTAAAATAAGCCGTAACCTGCTGCACGACTTCCTGCGCGAGCTTTGTGCGGGAATCGTACATCGTGAAAAAGATACCGCCGATTTTAAGGCGGGGATTGATTTTTTCCTGTACTCTTTTAACGGTTTGCAAAAGGAGCGTTAAGCCCTCAAGCGCAAAATACTCACACTGCAACGGAATAAATACCTCATCCGCAGCGGCGAGTCCGTTCAGCGTTAAAATCCCCAATGACGGAGGGCAATCAATTAAAATATATTCGTATTCTTCTTTAAGGAGCGCAAGATTGTCGCGGAGAAAAAATTCTCGGGATTGCTGATCAACCAGTTCGATGGTCGCACCCGATAAATTGATATCGGCGGGGATTGCATACAAATCCTTAACCGCCGTCGGTCTGACCGTTTTTTGGATAGGAATTTTTCCGGCAATTGCATCATAAATACTCGGCTGCTTTTTGGAAATCCCGACACCCGACGACATATTTCCTTGCGGATCAAAATCTACAAGCAGCGTTTTTTTCCCTGCCTGTGCAAAGTATGCGCCGATATTGACGGCTGAAGTGGTCTTCCCTACCCCGCCTTTTTGATTAACAAAAACAATACTTGTCCCCATACGGGGCAGTATACCGCATTTTTCCAATAGATAAAAGGCCATTTATTGACTTTTCGTTGAATAATGACGATATTTAGAGCTATGGATTCAGATACTTCAAAGACTTTAGATACGCCGAACGCGGCAGATACGTCAACTCAACAAGACGCAAAGGCGGTTATTCCAATCGAAGAACTTTTGCCTAAAAAAATCAATCTTATTCCGCTGAACGGCCGGCCTATTTATCCGGGGATTTTTACCCCGCTTTTGATAAACGACGCCGATGATATCCGCTCTGTCGAAGAAGCGTACGGCAGCACCGGTTTTATCGGTCTTTCGCTGTTAAAAAACGAGACGGAAGATCCGGGAGCCTCTGATGTATATCAAATCGGAGCTGCTGCGCGAATTATCAAAAAAATCAACCTGCCTGACGGCGGTATCAATATTCTTATTTCAACCTTAAAGCGGTTCAAAATCCGCAAAGTTGTCAACGAGAAAAAACCGATTGTCGTAGCGGTTCAGTATCTCGAAGATGAAGAAGAAAATACGGTTGAGGTAAAGGCGATGCTGCGCGGGCTTATCGGAGAGATGAAAGAACTTTCCGAAAACAACCCGCTCTTTACGGAAGAGATGCGGCTCAACATTGTCAATATCGACCATCCGGGAAAGATTGCGGACTTTACTGCCAGCATTTTAAACATCCCGAAAGAGGATCAGCAAAAAATACTGGAAACGATCAACGTCCGTGAACGGATGGAAAAAGTTTTTGTTCATATCAAAAAAGAAAAAGAGTTGCTCGATGTCCAGCGGAAGATTCAGGCCGATCTGAATACGCGGATTGAAAAAAATCAGCGCGAATACTTTCTGCATGAAGAGCTCAAAAGCATCAAAAAAGAACTGGGCTTGAGCTCCGATCCGAAGGATGCCGATGAAGAGAAATTCCGCAAGCTGATCGACTCATTCCATTTTGAAGGTGAAGTAAAAGAGACGATAGAAGCTGAGTTTGAAAAATTCAAGTTCCTTGAACCGAATTCGCCTGAGTACATTGTCGGACGGAATTATCTTGAAACCGCGCTAACGCTCCCGTGGAATCCTCCCGAACCGGAAGCGTATAATATAGAAGAAGCGAAAAAAGTTTTGGACGCGGATCATTACGGGCTGGAGGATGTAAAGAAGCGGATTATCGAATACCTTGCGGTACGGAAGCTAAAAAACGATACGAAGGGCTCGATTGTTTTGCTGGTGGGACCGCCCGGTGTCGGTAAAACGAGTGTCGGCAAGTCGATTGCCCGTGCGATGAATAAACCGTTTTTCCGGTTCTCGGTGGGCGGTATGCGGGATGAGGCTGAAATTAAAGGTCACCGCAGAACGTACATCGGCGCGATGCCCGGCAAGATTTTGCAGGGATTAAAAATCGTGAAAACAAAGGCGCCGGTCTTTATGATTGACGAGATCGATAAGATGGGGCAAAGCTATCAGGGTGACCCTTCCAGCGCTTTGCTTGAAGTGCTCGACCCCGAACAGAATGTCTCGTTCCGCGACCACTACCTCGATCTGCCGTTTGACCTATCGCATATCGTATTTATTCTGACGGCGAACACGCTTGACGGTATTCCGCGTCCGCTGCTCGACCGCGCTGAAGTTATTCAACTCGCGGGTTATATCGATTCGGAAAAGGTAGAAATCGCAAAGAACTACCTGTTGCCGAAAAGCCTTGAGAAAAACGGCTTAAAGAAAGCGCAGGTAAAATATTCCAAGCAGATACTGCTGCATATTGCGAACGGCTATGCACGGGAGGCGGGGGTACGCAACTTTGAAAAGAACCTCGATAAGCTCCACCGGAAAATCGCCGTTGAGCTGGTTACCGGCGAGCGCGACGAAAAAGATGTGTTTGCGCCGGATACCGCCGAAATCGAAAAGATGCTCGGCAAACCCATTTTCCGCGACGATGACATCAAATACGCAAAGGTTCCCGGCACGGCGATCGGGCTTGCATGGACAAGCATGGGCGGCGATACCCTGCTGATAGAAGCCTTGCCGAATAAGGGCAAGGGGCAATTCCGCCTGACCGGTCAGATGGGCAATGTGATGAAGGAGTCTGCCTCGATTGCATGGACATGGGTGCGCCACTTTGCCGACGCACATGGTATTGCAAGCGTTAAGTGGTTTGAAAGCCACGTTATCCACCTGCACATTCCGGAAGGCGCAACACCCAAAGACGGCCCTTCCGCCGGCATCACGATGACTGTTGCACTGCTTTCGCTGTTGTCCGGTAAGGTGATTAAACCGAAGCTCGCTATGACGGGAGAGCTTTCGCTGACCGGTCAGGTACTCCCGATCGGCGGCTTAAAAGAAAAAACCATCGCCGCCCGCCGCAACGGTATCAAGGAGATTATCATCCCCGCCGCAAATATCCGCGACCTCGAAAAAATCCCCGAGCACATCAAGAAAGGCATTCAGTTCCATCCTGTTACAAGGATGGAGGAGGTTATTCAGAAGGCCTTCCCTCATACCTTTTGAAATATACGGCACATCTGCGTTGTCGCTACGCCGAAATAAATGCTCAACGTATACCCGATACGTCTCCGCTTTATTTCGGCTAGGCTCCTAGCATCTGTGGCGTCTATTTCAAAAAGCTTACGGAAGGGGTGCATCTACTTCGTGCTGCACAAAAATAAATATTAAACGTATCATTTCCAACAAGAATGCCGATGGTTCCAAGCAGAAGTGATGTTTTTGTGGAACAAAAACTCGCCGTCAGGAATGTGCATGGATGCACATTCGCCGAACAATGGCATCCATGCCAAAAAAGTCTGAGCAACTGCTTGGTATACTGAGTCGTGAGGAAACCGTAAAGATATTTTCTCTTTTGCTCAGGAATGACTGAGGTCTTTTTATCCGCATGTTGGAGTGTTGTTCTTACAAAGTGGTTGCAGTCGATTTTCATGCCCTATCAACCGAAAATGTATCCTATTTAGTGAAGATAGGCCTAATCTAGCTGTTGATGATATGTTCTTGGGAATATTATAGAAGAAAGATGTTATTGGTTTAATCCGCGATAGTTTAGATTGCAAATGGGGCGTTCGTATGATATTATGAGGAAGGGGCGAAAAGAAGTTAGGCACACGCCTCCGGCGGAGGGAAATATTTCTGCATTGATTATTGAAAAGAAAAATACGACGGGGTATTCTGAGAATGATATTAGGAATATAAATTATTACTATTAAAAGGAGTTCAAGAATGACTACAAATGATTGGGTGGATCCAAAAGTTATGGTGGCAATTTATGCTGCTGTTGTATCAACAGTTTCGCTAAGTTGGAATATTATTTCTTCTGTTAATAACAATAGGAGAAAAATAAAAATTAAAACAAAATTTAACATAGTATTCACAAAAGATGTTTTTGGAAACTTCTCACCAGTTGTTGCTGTATTATCAACAGAAGTTACAAACTTTGGCAAAGAAGAAATTCATATTAAAACAATTGCTCTTAATTTTTGTGGAAAAAAGATAGAACTAATGGGAGTTCAAGCAGATTCAGTTGCTTGTATTGATATGTCAGGAAAAACAAAATTACCTCACATATTACGAAAAAACGAGATATTTAAGGATGACATGGGTACAGATAGCTTACTTGATAGTATTGGCAATAAACTAGAGGCAAATGATAAGGTAAGAATTGAAATAGATGATACCTTAGGAAATAAATATTTCTCATCCACAATGAAGTATGGAGATATTATCAACCATTCAAAAAGTGCAAAAGAAATAAACAGAAAAAAGTGCAAAACAAAAGCATTAAAGCTAATGACCGATAATATTTTTTGCCTAACACCCGCTTCAACCTGACATTGCGGACAGCCGCAAATGCAGGTTAAGCGTTAGTTGAACGGCCGCTGCGCGCCCGTTCAACGGAGCGGCGGAACCTCCGCCTGTCGTCCGGCGCACAGCGCCGTCCAACACGCGAATTAAGCTGACGGCAAAGCTCAAAAGCCTTTCGGCTTTCTCGCTTCTTGCAGCTTATCCGCCGCCCCGTTAGGCGGACGGTTCGCTGCGCTATTATTATGGAGGAATATAATATCATGATGAAAATATTCAAATTAAAAAGGGAACGTATATTTTGTGCAGAATATGAAAAACTTACCCAAAATAATGAAATAGAATTCAGCACTAATAAAATTGCTGTAATATATGGTCCAAATGGAACTGGAAAAACAAGTTTATCTTCAATTTTAGAAAAAGCTGCAAATTCTGAGTTTGATATTGAATTTAACAACATAAGATATACAAATAATGGAGAACCTTTCGCTCATATAATTCATGACCAAAACGGAAGAAATATAATAGAAGGCTCAACTGAAGATTTTATACTTGGAGATAACATAAAAAAAGAATATCAACTGAAAGAACAATTAGATAAAGGATTTCGAAATTTATATGACTCATTAATAAATGTATTAAAAGTTAGATTTGGTATTACAACAAAGAACTCTGTATTTTTATCTTTGTTGGATGATGATAAGTTAAAAGACTATATTTCTGATTTAGCGAATAATAAGCAAAAAGGAAATAATATCGATAAGGAAGATTTTTTAAATTATTTTAACGAAAAAAATGCTCTTGACGTATCATCTTATGATGATGAGAAATTTTATTTTTTTGTTGATAATAAAAAAGACAAAACCTCATACTTAAATGCTTTACGACAACTTAAAAAAGATACATTCTGTAAAGAAGAGCAATATATAAAAATTGAACAGACGAACGATGCTATATCAATATTAAAAAAATATCAAAATATACATAATTGCATCGTATGCGATAACGATATAAATCAAGAAGCTCTATTAGCAAAAAAAATCAAACGAAAATAAAAATGCTTATAATACGCTATCAGATAATTCAAAAAAATAATAGATGGGATTATTATGAAAGTCCCTGCAGATGACAAATTTGAAATAAAAAAAGCTTTGGAAGAAATTTTTTTTACAGGTAATTTGGATATTTTAGATAAGTTGTTAGCAGAAATTGAAACGTATGAAGTTTTATACAAAAATCTTTTGACGAATGAATTTATCAATGCTATAAAAGACGCAAATCTATTAAATATTTATAATGAATACAAGAAAATAGTATCTGAAAAACCTGAATTCGAGGATGAAGATGTTATTTTTATAGAAAGCTTCTTAAACAGTTGCTTAGAAAAAAAGATAACATTGTCTCGTGATGAAAACAAGAATATACGTTTATTATTAGATAATAAAGAATTCTTAAACCAGGAAAGAACAAGCTTGAAGCTTAGTAATGGCGAACAGAATTTTTTGTCATTATCATTTGAACTACTGAAAGCAAAAAAAGTCAACGAACAATTAGTCGTTTTAGATGACCCTATTTCAAGCTTTGATTCTATTTATAAAAATAAAATTGCATATGCCATAATCAAATTTTTAAGTGATAAATATTCTTTAATTCTTACACATAATACTGACTTAATAAAATTGTTAGAGCATCAATTAAATAATTCTTTTATCTTATACTATATGAACAATACTGAAGGTGAAAATAACGGTTTCTTAAAAATAAATGATCATGAAAAACGTATATTATTATATATTCCATCATTGATTAAACTTTTTTGTTCAGACATTGCACCTGAAATATTGAATGAAAAGGCATTTCTTATATCAATCGTCCCCTTTCTTCGAGGTTATTGCTATTTAATCCAAAATAATGAAAAAAAAGACAAATTGACAAAAATAATGCATGGATATGAGACAGAAAGCGTAAATTTATCTTTATTATATAATGAATTATTCCAAACAAATATTATAGAAAATGAACACGTTATATCAGTACATGATATTTTATCTTATGATATTGATGATTTAAATATTTTAAAAAAGGATAAATTCCCATTGTTGGCAAAAACGCTAATGCACAGCTTTACCTACCTTTATCTGCGAATGACTGTCGAAAAAAAACTTGTTGATAAATATGGGGTA
This sequence comes from Treponema sp. OMZ 838, assembly GCF_000775995.1. Classification (NCBI taxonomy): domain Bacteria; kingdom Pseudomonadati; phylum Spirochaetota; class Spirochaetia; order Treponematales; family Treponemataceae; genus Treponema; species Treponema sp. OMZ 838. The sequence continues at coordinate 660,715 of NZ_CP009227.1, forward strand.
GATACAAAAAATAATTGTATGCTAAATCAAATAATAAATAAAGCTTTCCCAAGTAGCAAAAAAGACCTGGAAAATACAAAGAATAGAATTTTCTTCTTATCAAAGAAAACTCTATTAAATGAATTTAATCATTTTGAAATGGACATGAATATTTTTCAACCAGCCATAGATATCACAGATAAAGCTCTTGAAAAGGAAAAAGAGGAAATATTAAAAAAGTTAGGTTCTTTATAGAATTCGCCTAACACCGTTTTCAAAGCCGACAAACGGGACTAAACCCGTTTGCGGTTTAAAACAATGTTAGAATGCACCTTCCGGCAGAGAGGAAAAAATGAAAAATAAAGAAATATCTCACTCATTTATACATGAAGTACCTTTTACTTGTCAAATGCTAAGTTCTAGTGCCCTCAAAATACGAAAATCAATCTATTCCAAAAGATGAAATTATTAAATTTATTTAACAAAGAGAAGAGCTCTTATATATTAACTGAAAAAGATCAACGTTGGAATAATTTTATTGACAATGTATGTTCTAGAAATTTATCAACATTATCCGCAATACAACGAAAAGCAGTAATTTGTTTTAACTATGATGCATCAATGAATAATGGGGGATTTAGTTTATACAAAGATCACTATCCACTTATAAATCCGACAGAATTAAAAGAAGCATTAATTGAAATCAGTAACGAAGAAATTGCCAATAATTATATAAAGGCTCTTGAAGAAGGGGGAAAAGATGATTTTGTAGAAACAGACATGAAATATGGAGCTTTTTATCTATCTTTGTGTGAATATTTACAAGAATATGTCGAAAAGAATAAAGATTGTATATTTGACTAAATTGGAATATTTTCAGCAAATCAAGCCAGCGAAATGAGGTGAGATAAAAATGGAATAAATTGAGATAATTAAATTCCTAAAAGACAATATTTCTCCATACATTTGCTTTGTCACAAAAATTAATAACACATCTTCTTATAACAAACTTTCTTCCCATTCTTTTTCTTTAAAGCCGATAAGAATTTTATTTTGCGTAATAATAAGCGGTCTTTTTACAAGCATACCGTCCGATGCCAAGATACTATACATTTCATCATCGGTCATACTGGGAAGTTTATCTTTAAGTTGTAAACTTTTATACAGTAATCCGCTTGTGTTAAAAAATTTTTTCAGCGGTACTCCACTCTGCCGATGCCAGGTCTGTAATTCAATTGCAGACGGATTTTCTTCTTTGATGTGTCGTTCAATATAATCAATATGATGATCATCAAGCCATTTTTTTTGCTTTCATGCATGTCGTGCATTTAGGATAATAGATAAAAGTCATATATCTTCCTTCGAATTGAAATCTGGACATCTGCTATACGCTATTGCTTACCCTATGAGAAAAAAACTTAAAACACAGACGCTTATTACCTTTGTGCTAAAAATATATCCAATTCCTCTTCCATACTTATAAGCAGAGCTTCTGATCTTTTAATTTTTTCCAGTATCGCTTGCTTTTGTATTTTTTCCAACTTGGCAAATACCGTATCAAAGAGCTCTTTTTCCGTCACTTTTGGTTCTTCATCAAGATATTCTATTTTATAATATCCGGTCCACGCCTCGAACGGCTGCTCGTTTTCCTGCATGTAAATCTCCTTATGCTAACCTTAACATATCACGTAGATGACCTTGAAACTCACCGGATGTTGTCTCTCCGTTCAAAAAAGCTTTTATTTCTTGTTTTATTCCGGTCGGGAAGCGCCGCCAATAAGAGCCCGTCCAATCATGCATTGCAGCAGTAAGGTTGCGCTGTGTTTCAACCGGCATTTCTCCCAAACTATAGGAAACAAACTGTATAACCATTTCGTACAAAAGATCGGCAGGAATACCCTGCACCGAACCGTTCTTTACCAAGGAAGCACGGCGGTTTTTACCGCCTGTCCCGCTCGATTGCGGAATCCATGAATCGACCAGACCGGCAATCTGTTCCTTAGAAAGTTCCGGTGCTTCTTTTTGCAAGATATCGGCGGCATAATCCCGAAAAGTATGCCGGACACCATCCATACTCGCATCAATAGAAGCGTAGATCGATTCCGACATTTTCTTGGCTGCTTCTTCCGGAGTAAATGGGATGCTGCCGTTTATCGCTCCCTGAAGCTGACCTTGCCGGCGTTCAACCGCTGCGGCAAATGCGTCAATCTCGCGTAGATTCGCTTTATTCAATATATAATCAAGCGCAAAGAGAAAATCTCCGTCGGTTTTTGCATTGTTCATGAAGAAAGCATATACTATTTTGTGGGATTTTTAAAGAGGAGGGATAATAGAAATCCGGGCAACCGCACGGGATATGTTTAATGCGGCTGCCTCAAAAAAGATGAAACACTCTAAAGAAATAATAAAAAATTTATCGCCTCGTTAGGGTAATGATAGAAGTAATTATCGTTAAAATCGTTGCTGTTACCGTAATCAGCGGTACATAGATATTGAAATTATACATAAAGGCATTGCTTTTTGCCGTAATAATCGTATTCGGCCCGATAATCGCATCCTTGTCAAGTTTTTTACCATACACATCTCTAATCACGACAGCTCCGCCGGAATTCCGCTGATAGTCAAAACCTCCCGCTAACGCAATATAAAAGTCAACTTTACGGCCGGGGGTATACGGATATGCGCCAGGACTTGTTACAGCACCGTTCACTGTTACGGTTTGTTTAATCTCCGGAACAATCAGCCGGTCTTCTGCCTCAATTGGAATAACTGCATGATAGGATTGATCGAATAACAGCGGACTTAAATTTATCGGTATCTGTTTTCCTTGCCGAAAGATATATGCTCCTGTAACATCAACCCACGGTTTAGTGAATATCGGCAACCGCTCGCGAACGATTGAAATAAGATCGTCACCTTCATTAAAAGGAATAGGAATAGTCGTAGCAACAATTTTAAGATCACCATCTTTATTTATTGTACTTGCATCAGTTTGGCTTGAAGGAATACCAATTGTATTACTTTTTTGACCATCTGCTAAAATTGTACGTCGAGTTTCAACATCGAGCGGAATGTCAAGATACACAAACGGACGAAGCGTTTTTTGAGTATCAATATATACTTTGTCTAAATGCCGTAGAGGTTCACTTCCACCTGATTGCTCACTGAGCGCAACAAAAAAAGAATCAAACTTTGTACTTCCGTCTTCTGTGTTTGTTGTACGGGTTATTTTAACCTGTGTTCTATTGGCTCCGGCGGTATATCCACTGCCGTAAACGGTAATAAGATCGGTAATTGTTTCTGTTTCAGCCAATTCATACGTTCCGGGACGCTCGACAGCTCCGGAAAGAGTAACACGCCGCTTTATACGCGGAATCGTAATAACATCACCGGGTGATAAATATGGGTCTTGGGAAAGATCGCCAAATCGTATTGCCTGGAAAAGATCATACTCAATTGTTTTTCCTGAACGTCCCGTAATAGAGAGATAACGACTTGAAGCAAAATCCGTTAATAAGCCGGTAATAGCTTGAGATGCCCGCATCAGCCCCCATGCTTTTACTTCTGTTGTTTTACTCACTTCTCCCCTCACCGTTACAGTAAAAGTACTGGGAGCAGTAAGTACAAACTGAACAACACTGAGCGGATAGTTTTGTGAAACAAGTGTTTCAACCTGCTTTTTAACAGTTATAAAGGTCTTGCCGTTTGTATTTACCGAACCTAAATTAGAAACACGGATAATGCCGCTTGAATCCACAACAATCTGATAACTCACAGGCGTTTGCCCAATCGTATATCCAAGTTGATATATATCCCCCGGCAAAACCCGATAATCGGGATTCGCCATTGCTTGTTGAGCAAGTCGTTTTGCCTCTACTTCTGCATCAGAATTTGAAGCTGCGCACAATAAGGATACGGTAGCTGTAAAGAATAGAATTATCGTTAGAAATAGCTTATGCTTCATGATGCTTGTCCTTTTTCCGTAAGAACTTTGTCTGCACTTTAGGGTCGCGATATATCTCCTGCACAGCATTCAAAAGGAAAGCAAGAAAGATTGATAAGAAGAGGCCTGCGGCAAAGGCAATGATGCATATTTTTGCTCGCGACGGACCAGATTTTTTTTCAGGTACTTCAGGCATATCCAATATTTGAAAAACCGGAGTTTCAGCCTCAATTTCTATTTTCAAAAGTTCATATTGAGCTTTTAACTGCCCGTATACTCTTTCTTGAACAGAAATTTCACGCTTAATTTGTTCTATTGCAAGAGCCGAACCTCGCATACCACCCGATTGAGCTATTTTATTTTCCAAATCGCCGGCTTTCTGCTCTAAACGTTTTATTTCATCAAATGATTGCTTCAAACTTTTCTCTAAATTCTCTTTCGTGCGCACTTTTGTATCAAGTCCCAGCTCTGTGAAGCGTTTTTCATAATAGTCAACAGCAGCCAAGACCGCTTGTTGTGCAAACTCAGGATCGATGTGGGTAGCAGCTAATGAGAATATTCTGCTTTTATCGTCCAGTTTTGCCTTGAGTAAACCTTTTACGATCTTCCGAGTTTCGGTTTTGATGAACTTGTTAACTTTATATTTTTCGGCAATATGCAATTCTTGGGCAATAGTATCGAGGAACGCATTACTGCCGGCAATATAGAGCGCCAACTGCTGTGTAGTATTTCCACTGCTGCCCCCCAACCCCGCTAAATTGCCTAAATTACTTTGTTGTAAGAAAGAAGCTAAAGCACCACCGGAAGCACTACTGTTGTTTTCTATTCGCATAAAGGCTATGCTTGTATATACATCCGGCATAAAGGATTTTTCCGGCTCCATTTTTTTACCAATAAGAACATAGGTAAAAACAGCCACCGAAATCATGCAGGTTAAACCAATAATCAGCCATTTCCATCGCCACAATACAACGGCTAAATCCAGCAAAGATATTTCATCACTATCGTTATTTATATCATGTTCCACTACGATCTCCTTAGTCCTTTTTTGAATGACGTTAGTTACGGGGGTATTGAAGTTATTCACTATAAAAATAATGTCCTTGAACCTTATCAATAAATTCGTATTTAACCGTATTATATAAACCATCTTTCAATGAAACCGGAGGTTTAAAACCAGTCTTTTGAATACTAATTGAATCAAAAAGCGTATTTGCACAAAATTTTTTTACCCGGATAGAACTAATTGCTAATTTCTTTCCGGTTATTTTGGCAAGAAGATCAAAACAAAGTCCCCCAAAATACCCTAACCAATACGGCCAATGAAAAATTTTATGATGCGACTTCCCCAGTATACTATACACCTCTTTGGTAAGAGTATTCATATTAAAATCCGGCTTATCTATATAGTTAAATAAGTGTTCCCCGGAAGCATTAGCAAGAGAAAATTCAATAAAAGCAGCAATATTTTCAACATACGCCATAGATTTTCTGTTATTTCCATCACCGATAAAGGGAAAAAAACCGGAACTAATTTGCCGTAGAAGATTATATACATTGCCTCTGTTCTGTTCACCAAAAACAACAGTAGGGCGAATAATCGTAAGCGAATTATTCGTATCGGAATTCAACCATGCACGATACTTTCCCTCCGCCAACCATTTTGTTCTTCCGTAATCATTAAAATAATTTATCTCCCCCGTCTCATTTGTATTTAAAGGCGCAAAACCATATACGGCAACAGAACTTGTAAAGATAATTTTTTTGATACCATGTTCCGAACACACTTTACATACATTTTCGGCACCATCAACATTGACTTCATCATATAAACTTTTAGGCTGAACATCATCGCGATGTTCAGCCGCCAAATTGATGACACACTCGATATTGGAGTTTAACCCTTGCTTTAGGGAATCAATATCTCTAACATCTGCAAAAGTCTGCAATTCAGGATAATACTTGCTATCCTGCTTATCAAGTATTTTAATTGTATGTCCGCCAGCTAAGAGCCGCCGAGCCAATCTTGTTCCGATAAAGCCGGAACCGCCTATTATTGCTATAATCATTATTAACCTCTCCCATAAATAAAACATTGCTCATATTTTATTTACGTAATATTTTATAAATATATGTAAAGATTTTTTTCGGCAACACTCTAGGGAAAACTCTAACAACAAGTAATTTCAAATACTCACATTTTGAAAAGAAACCACTATTTAAATGTTTTTTTAGAAAAAGCAGCTCATCCCTTGCATAGTACAATCCATGCCGCCGCCCTATCATATCATTACCAATCCTTGCATATACAAGTACTTCCGGAATATTATCTACAGCATATCCATGTTGCAGAATACGAATCCATAAATCATAATCTTCAAAAAAATGAATATCTGCATATCCTTGCAGACCAATGACTATTTTCTTTCTGAAACAAACAGCCATATGATTAAATGGATTACGGAAATGAGCATAGCGCCTTATATTTGTATAACCGGTAGGTACTTTTTAATGCGGCCATTCTCATTAGGATCATCATAAAATTCTTTAACATACCCTGAAGACAGCACAACATTCGGATTTTTTCCCATGAAAATCATCTGTCGATAAAACCTATCAGTGCAAGCTATATCATCTGAGTCCATTCTAGCAATCAACTCACCGGCACAGTGTTGCAGTCCAAAGTTTAAAGCATATGCAAGTCCTTTATTTTGCTCATATCCGATAATTTTAAGTGGCAATCTTTCTTTCCATTTTTCTAAAATGGCATCCAACTCAGGCGTAAGACTCCCGTCTTTCACACATACAATCTCTTCTGCTGGACGAGTCTGCATAGATAAACTTTTCATACATTCATCAAGATACTGCGTTTTTTCTTTATAATAAACGGACATTAAAACAGATAAGAACATAACTAATAATCCTATCAAAAATACTAAGAATATTTAAAAACTTTAAACAAAAGTTTTAATGGAACACACCGCACAAGATAAATAGCAATTAAATTTAAAATTCTCCCTTGCACAGGATAATATATATATTTTTTATTTAAAAGAAAAAATGTTTCAATCTCACTATTTTTATCTCCGGAACTAAACAAATATGCAACAAGATTAGAAACATACAGATTTGCAATAAAAAAATTTAACAGAGGGGTAAGCTTATTATCAGCAATACTAGTAGAAAGAACAGCATTCCGAATAATTTCAAAAGATTTCATACGATCCGGCGTATATATTTTATATCCCTGCATAGCAGAATTATCGCGTAATTGATATATAAAACAGATTCTTTTCGAATAATAAAATGAATCTGTCTTATTTATAGTTTTTATAATAAATTCCACATCCTCACCGATTTTGACACCTTTAGTAAATGAGATCGCATGGCTTTCCAAAAAAAACCTGTCATATATACAACTGCATATATTACAGGAAAGTTTTTTCGAAAAAAAACTTTCCTGTAATATCACAGGTGTAAGCAGAACATCATCAAACTCATTAGAAATATATTTTTTAACAAGAACATCTCCTCTTTTCATTATATACCCAAATGAGAACATTTTTGTAGTCGGATGTTGTAAAATAATATGTTTAAAAAAAGAAAGGGTTCCTTCTGTAAGGATATCATCAGAATCTAGAAAATAGATATATTGACCTTTAGCTAATCCCATCCCCCTATTTCTGGCAACAGAAACGCCTTCGTTATTTTGAGTAATATATGAGATTCCTGTATATTTGCTCACAAATTCTTTACAAATAAATTCAGTATTATCAGTAGAGCCATCATTTATAATAATAACTTCACAGTCCTCAAGATTCTGTTCAACTAGCATAGTCAAAGTTGCGTCAAGAAACTTTGCAGCATTAAATGCAGGTATCACAATTGACAATAAAACATTATGCATATTCACAACGACCTCAGACAAAAAAAATTGATCGATAAGGAACTACGCCTTGAGCTCCTTGTATCACAACAGTAAAAACATAAAATAAAACAAAATATCCAAAGAATAACCATGTTACAACCGGCTTTTCAATTTTTTGAACTTTATAAATAAACAGAGGATAAAATATTATTTCAGTAATCTGAAAAACATAATTCAATCTTATCAAAACATTAACACCGTGTGCAATATTTGCAAATGCGGTCGAAAAAACAAATAAGTGCAGCCAAAATTTTTCTGTCGCGTTATTAAAAGCCGAGATATAATAAAAGGCTAATACAACGAATACATTAGGAACAATAAGTTTAAAAACAGCAGCGCTAGATGTTTCGGTAAAAAAAGAAGAAGTAAAATAGCTAGCGTAATGAAATGATGCTGGTATTAATTTTGTGACAACACCTTGAATTGGTAAAATAATAAAGGGAATAGAAGCAAGCCATATCATTATATACATTCTTTTTTTATTGATTTGAAATATTGGATATAATACGCCAATAAATACACTATAATGAAACAGTGCCGCAAAAGCAGTTATAAAAAAAAAGCGTACATATTTTTTTCTCAGCGCAAATTGAATACCTATAAAAAAAATAGCAATACCAAGCATTTGCCGAACAGCATTAAACGATATAAAATAGTAGTTAAAAGCAACATATAAAACAACTGAAAACACAAAATCGATTGAATATTGTTTTATAAAATATAGTAACAGTAAATTAGTGATCAGCGCAAAGAATAAAACACTTAGTTCATACGAACAGCCAAGATATTTCAATACAATATTTACATATCTATAACCAGGTTCTATATACGAGGTGTTCTCTATATTATTATATATATATTCATACGTATAATAATCGGTTCCTATTCCATATCGGAAGCCTGCAATCACAACTAATAGTACACCTAAACATAAGACAGATAATTTTAATATTTTCTTATCAACTCGTGAAAATAAAAAGAAAAAAAGTAATCCTATTAAGAAAAAACCATAGAATAGCATACTATCTATTTAAACCCGTCAATTCATTATTAATATATCAATCTAATTATTCAAACTATTTAGCTAAAAATGCTTGTAAAATTTCCATATCATTTTCCCATAAAAATGGACAGCCTTGTTTTATTATATGATTAACTTTTTTATTTACCAGTTCTCTATCTGACACTAAGCTAACAAAATCTTGAATAATTTGATTCCTATCAATAGTGAAATCATAGATATTTCCATTATACATCGTTAAATCATCTGAAGGAGTATATCGGGCAAACGGTATGACTCCATAATAAATATATTCAAAAATTTTATTTGGAGAACAAGGGAGGATACATGAATTATTAAAAAAATAAAAGCCAATATGGGACTTAGCAGTCACTTTGACTGCAACATCACGTGAAACAGTTCCTAAATATTGGAATCGATTGTTAGTCGACTCCTGCAAAGTACGTAGTATTTTTATAAGTCTGTCATCGGATGTAGTCCCCGCAAATACACAAGCATATTTTATATTTGCGGCTTCAAGCGCTTTGACACAATCAATCATGAGTTCAACATCTCTGTCAGCATGCCAATTCAAAGATCCAACATAAGAAATGAAAGGAATCTGGCCTTTTAGCTCCAGCAAATCAGATGCAGAAATATAGGCTCCTGAAGTAGGATAATTATGAACTATACAGGAATTGTTTATATCAATTTTTCTAAATATAGAACAAGTTTTCAATCTATGTTCTTTATTCACGCATATTAAAAAATCAATAGAATTGATAAAAAGTTTTTCATATAAAAAAAATTCAGGAAAAATTCGGAGTGTTTTTAGTGTTTCATAATATTCATGACGATCATAAATAACTTTTATCGCTTTTCCCCATTTCAATTTAAGTTTTGCGACAAGAATCAATAAAATTGGATCATGAATCATAAAGATAGGCTCAATGTCTTCTGGTATCAACTTTCCAAGATCATTAATTATCTTACCTCGCCGACATAAAATATCCATCCGTTTTCTTAATTTATTTCCACTAATTGAAAATACTATCTCTTTATCTGTATTTTTGTAGGTTTTATTTAAAAAATGTATATTTAATACTTTACATACACCATGTTCTAGAAAAAAATCCTGGTATTTTGTTATTCGATTATCTCCCAACACATGAGTACTCAACATAACTAAAATTTTTTCTTTCATTACAGTTTAAATACCTTTCCATCTTCAATGTGGACAGTTTTTACCGCATTGCGTAAATCGACTATCAAACTTGATTTCTCTACAATGTGTTCAATATCAAAACATGAATGATTCGTTGTAAATACAACACAGTCTACCTTAGACAATAATTCATCAGTTAGATCGGTACCAACCCATTGTTTCCCATGATCGTCAATGCATTCGGGAATATACGGATCATGATACAGAACATTCGCCCGCTTTTTAGCACATTCTTCCATAACAAGCAAGGCAGGACTTTCGCGCGGATCATCGATATCCGGCTTATAGGCAACACCAAGAAATAAAATCGTTGCCCCGTTCATTGCTTTTTGTTTACGATTAAGAGCATACATAATCTTATTCATCATTTTATGCGGCATTTGATTATTAATATTACCGGCAGTATTTATCATCGTTAGATCGAAGTTAAACCCTTTTGCTATATGTTCAAGGTAGAACGGATCAAGCGGAATACAGTGACCGCCGATTCCAGGACCGGGATAAAAGGCTTGGAAACCATAGGGCTTGGACTTTGCGGCATCGATGACTTCCCAAATATTGATATCCATTTTACCAGCCAAAAGAGCCAGTTCATTGATGAGCGAAATATTGATAAGCCGATAGGTATTTTCCAATATTTTTACCATTTCGGCTACACGGGGGCTTGATACAGGATAGAGATGTTGAATTGCTTTGCTGTAGAGCGCAATAGCTATTTTCTGCGCATCTTCACCTAAAGCACCGACTACTTTCGGAGTATTATCGGTCTTATAATCTTTATTGCCCGGATCAACCCGTTCGGGGCTAAAACAAAGCCAAAAATCTTTTCCTTCTTTCAATCCCGATTCCCTTTCTATAATTGGCTTCATAAAATCTTCAGTTGTCGTCGGATAGGTAGTGCTTTCAAGCGAAATAAAAGTACCTGCTTTCATATTTTTACCGATATCGATACAAGATTGTTCAATAAACTTCATATCGGGCTTTTTAAAATGGTCGAGCGGTGTTGGCACACAGATAATAACCGCATCACATTCTTTAATGCGGGAAAAATCGGTTGTTGCAGAAAGTTTTTTTGTGTCTTTTACTACGCGGCTTAAATCTTCATCTTTTATATCACCGATGTAATTTTTTCCGGCATTCACTGCTTCTACTTTTTTAGGACTTTTTTCAAAACCTAAAACCAGTACATCTTTTTTTGCAAAAGACACAGCAAGCGGCAAACCAACATACCCAAGTCCTATAATTCCGACAACTTCAGTATTATTTTCAATTTTTTTTATGATTGTTTCAAAGTTTGACATAATATATCTCCTATAAACTCTGTATTCTTATACTATCTACCCATATTATCAGCGTAAAGCTTCTACAATTTGTTCTGCAGTATGTCCGTCACCATAAAGTTGTGGATAGTCCTTTGGAGTGTGAACATTCCGAATCGCCGCTACGATTTTTCCCGCATCGGCACCGGTCAGCGTATTCCAGCCGGAAGAAACAAGCTCGACCCACTCGGTAGTATCACGCATGGTGATACACGGCTTTTGAAAGAAAAAAGCTTCTTTTTGAACCCCTCCTGAATCTGTCAGTACTGCAGAACAAGCTTCTTCGTATTTAAGCATTTCTAAATAACCAACAGGTTCTATCAGTATAACATGCTTGCCAAATTGCAATCCATGCTCCGCTAGTATTTTCTTTGTACGAGGATGCACAGGAAAAATAAAGAGCCGTTCCGAAAGCGAATTGACGGCATCTACAATGTTTTTTAACCGTACCGGATCATCGGTATTTTCTGCCCTATGAATAGTTAGCAGAATAAAATTGTCAGGCGTTTGTAATGAAATCTTTTTCTGACGGTAATAAAGTGAAGCGTCATACATAATATCACCGGTTTTACAAACAAGCTTATTATCTGGCGAAGGTGCACCATCCTTAGACATAATTCCCTCTTTCTTGAGGTTTCCTATAGCCGTCTCCGTCGGGCAAAAAAGCCATGTTGAAAGATGGTCAGTAAGACGACGATTTTGTTCTTCCGGCATTGCCATCATATAGGAACGCAATCCAGCTTCAACATGAGCTACCGGAATACGAAGCTTGCTTGCAGCTAGGGCTCCAGCCAACGTAGAATTCGTATCGCCGTATACAAGCACAGAATCAGGCTTTAACTCTAACAGCAATTCTTCAAGCTTCTCAAGCATAAGACCGGTCATTTTACCGTGAGAACCGGAACCGATATGCAAATTATAATCAGGTTGCGGAATATCCATCTCGGTAAAAAATATATCGCTCATATTTTGATCATAGTGCTGACCGGTATGAGCAATTGTTTCCGTTACACCAAGATTAGGATTGCTTTTAATATAACGACTTAATACTGCCGCTTTGACAAATTGCGGACGGGCACCGATAATTGTAAGAATATGCATAAAATTTTTCTACTTTGAGGAAAAAAATTTTCGTAAAAAACGTTTCAACTTCTTTAATAAAATCAATTTACTAGGGTTTGTCCAAACATCTAAGAAATAAGAGGTCTTATAATCTGCATGCTGTTTAGGTGGATTTTTCAAAATCCTATCGAACTCTTCTCGCGAAATCTGTAATTTATCCAATACAAACGCAATATCTTTTTCCATCTTATCTTTATCATAAGCAGGTTGCTCATATAATCGTAAGGCTTCATCACGAGTCAATTGTTCGGAAATAATTAGGCTTGATAAATGAGATGTGCGCTTATCTACTTTAAATTTTTCTTTAAACCAAACCAGCTGAATAACTTTTGTCAATATGTTCTCAAGATGTTTTGCTTCATAATACGTGAAACCGGAAAAATCATGCAATTCTTTAATAGCTCGCGCTTTATTATAATCTATATAATCAAGGGGAGTAATTGTCTTTAAATGCAATATCCGGTTATCGATCATACGGCGCTGCCAAGAAATTAACGGTAATTTATTCATCGGTTTGGTTCCAAATAATTTGTGGATAGCCTTAATATGAACAAAATCATACGCCGAATGAGTATTCCCCGACTGTAAAATGGATTCCAGCGAAAAATTTTGCCCCGATAAAAAATATTTTATTTTCTTTTTCCGCGCAAAATCATAAAGAGCAGCGAATAACACATTATCTTGCGGAATTGCCAAATTAGGAACTTCTGCATAGAAAAAAGCTCGATTTAAATCTAAAAATTGTTCTTCATCAGGCTTAATAGTAACAAGAGTGATATTTGCTTTTTCTACAAGATCTTTAACGTTTTTTTTTGCTAGCTCAGTATCAAACCCATCATCAATATGCACAGCAAGAATACGCAAGCCCCACTTAGCTGCCCCTAAATAAGCAAGATATGCAGAATCAAGACCACCGGATATACCCATAATGCAGTCGAATTCTTTATCTTTACCTTCATTTTTTAAGACAGTTAATAATTGTTGAAGCTTCATTTTCCCTTCTTTATTGGGAAAATATCGATACGGTTTTACTGCAAGCGCAGCAGTACAATAATTGCAATTACCGTCTTGATCAAACCGTATATTATCATCCGATACATTATCCATAATACATCTATTACAGCGTTGGAATTTAATCATATATTTATCCTCTTCCTTCATAATAAGTAAGTAATCTCATCCACCGATAATTTATCTATCGACTCATAAGCCCTCTATCCGGAATGTATATACGTTAGACATTTCTCAATCCACATTTTTAACAATCTTCTATCGACAATCAAAATCATTACTAAAGCAGCACTTGCAGATAAAATTTCAAAAACTTTAAAATCGACAAAGGTATTAACAAAGGCAACAAGCCATAAAATAAAAAAATAAACAGTTGCTTTTACAAGTTTAAATTTCATCGGATACAATCTTATTGAAAAAAATGTACGGACATAAAAATAGCAAAGATATACAATAGAGATGACCATGGCAGCGCCTTTTGCACCGAATTTCGAAAGAAAAACAAAATTTAAACCGACCGCAATCAAATCCAAAATAATAAACGTATATGTTTCATACATCATTTTTTTCTTAAAATATATTCCAAGATTAGAAACTTCGGTTATCGTATACATGACAGGTAAAAATACTAAAAAAGGCATAATATGTGCAGAAGCCGAATACTGCCGGCTAAGAATAAGTACAATAATATCTTTAAACATAATCAGTAATAACGCAGCAATTACCAGAAAAAATAATAAATTTTCAAAAACAGTCTCATATAAAAAGGTGTCATCTTTATGTTTTTCATAATGTTCAAAAGCAGCTGGGGTCCAATACATAGAAAACCCTGACTGTATAAGACGTAAAGCTGCTATAATTTTAAAACTGACACTATACAAGCCGAGTTCATAGAAAGTAGAAAACTGCTTTAAACAATATTTATCAATTCCGTCAAACAAGGTGGACAAGAAATGCGCTGCGACAAGCGGCACCGAATAAAGTAAAACTTCTTTTATATTGACACCTGTAATTTTAAATTTTGAAAACCAGAATTTACGCTCAATAAGAATCGCAATAACCGATACTACCAGGTTGGAAACTATTCCTCCGTATATTATTGCAAGATATGATTTTTCAAAAAACAACGAATAAACAATTATCGTCGCGGTATTGGTTATGGAAAGAAAAAAATTCAGCAGAGAAAACAACAATGCTTTTTGCTGCATTCGTATCGATAAAATTGAATAGCGCTGAATTAATCTAAAGAATAAATCGACACATAACAAAACCACTAAATATGGAATATCTTTATCAAAAAAATACAAAGATACCCGATGTGAAAAAATCAATAATCCTGCACATAAAAAAATAAAAATACAAAAACACGGAAACAGACAACTCCACAGCAATGCGTACCGATCGGCACCTTTTTTCTCATAAAAAAAACGCATAAACGCCTGATCAGTTCCGAAATTAACTATAGGGAAAAGAAAAACTGCGACGGTCGAAAAGAGAGTTGCAACACCAAAATACTCTGGTATGATAAAATACGTAACAATGGGTGTTGTAAAGAATGATACGGCAGCAGCAGCAAAAGAGCCGACAGAAAATTGTAATAATTTTTTTAACATATATCAGTCATTCTGCTATTTTTTTGCAAATAAAATCGTACACTCTTTTACACGTTTTTCCGTCGGTATACTTAATAAAAAGATTTTTAACATCATTATAATGCTTGTCATTCTTATGCGTTTCTCCGCTTAATTCATCCTCAATAGCGGCATACAATTCTTCTTCGGTATAAGTAATTTTCCCTGCACAAAACAGCTCTGCCGGTTTATAAGACAATCCTCTATTTTTCTCATATTCTTCACGGTCGGAAAAATTAAAAATAACAGGCTTACCTGTAACCAAAAAATCAAAATAGGTAGATGTATAATCAGTTATCAACAAATCTGCGTGGGGTAAAATATCATATAAAGTATATTCAGAAGATGATTGATAAATAATAATATTGGGACAACTATCCACACCATTTAAAACATCATCCAACATACCAACATGAGATTTAACAAGCAAAACAGTCGAGTTATCATTCAATAAATTATTTAATTTAGTATAATTATCACAACCGATAATAGCCTGATGTTGCTTTGCCATTTTACCGTCTCTATGTGTAGGAGTATATAGAATAATATTTTTAATTTTCTCATCAACTCCTATCATTTTTTTTATTGTTGGTTTATCAAAACGTGGATTTACAATATTATCATGACGGATAAACCCTAATATTTTATAGTCAAAATATGGCACATTTGATGCACACATATCCATACGAGCTGCAAAATCGGAAGAAGCAACTACATATTTTTTTGTTTGTACTCTTGTTTTTTCATTATGCTTAGCAACATCAGATTTAAATGGCCCAGCATAATAATTCAAACATATATCAATTTGAAATTTCTTTTTTATTAAAAGAGGAGACATCACATCAGGAGTAATAATTATTCTACATTTAAAAAAAGCAAAATAATATTTTATATAGTTTAAAATACATCTATGCATTTTAGGTGAAATAACCGGCACCAATTCTATATATTTTAATTGTTTTTGAAGTTCACAACAATCTCTATAAGTAACATCATTCAATATACTAACATATATTTTTTTAAACGAGCTATCAACAGTATCATGATACTTCAAGAGATATTGCAAAAAAAATAAAACGTTATCACCTGTATAATTTTTTATACTAAACTTTTCACGCAATGAAGAATCTTCAGGAATTACAAATAAAAAACTATTCCAACATGGAAGCCATAACAAAATTATTTTACATACTAAGTAATACAATTGCTTTATGTAGTATTTTAATTTTAAAATCATAACCGCTCCTTTTAAGGGGGTAAATAACAGAACATTCATATAATATAATCTTTTATTGTTTCGCTTTGCAACATAAATCATTCTTTTGAACATCGGAAGTAGAAAAAGCTATAAATTTTTGCAGATAACATGGACTCCGTTTTTAAGGCGGAGAGCGACTATATCCTTATGCTTACCAAATTCGATTCTAATTGTTACTACATCCGTTTTATGTTCTTCAAACATCGTTCCCCATACATCAAACGCCCCCTTTCATCCCCCCTACGCCTTCTCTCCCGCCTCATTCACCTTGCCGTGCACCCGTGCAGGGTTGCCGTAAACGAGCGCATACGCCGGCACATCCTTTGTTACCACGCTCCCGGCGCCGATTAAAGCATATTCGCCGACGGTTACACCACATACGATTGTTGCATTTGCACCGATGGATGCACCTTTTTTAATCATCGTTTGTTTGTATTCATGTTTGCGTTCAATAAAGGCGCGAGGGTTTATCACGTTGGTAAATACGCAGGATGGTCCGCAAAACACATTATCTTCTATTATAACATCATCGTATAACGAAACATTGTTTTGAATTTTCACACCGTTGCCGATAACCGCCTTACCGCCGATGTTGACGTTCTGCCCTATAGAGCATTTTTTACCAACTTTAGCACCGCTCATAATATGGGTAAAATGCCAAACCTTTGTTCCTTCGCCTATTTCAGCACCTTCATCCACGTAACTTGATTCGTGTACAAAATAATTTTTTTCCATTAATATTCCTTGCTCAATAAAAAGTCGGCGATGTAAAAATGCTTCACGCCCTCTACATTTTCCTGCCAAAATTCATCCATTGTTACAACAAATTTAGGATATTGATCGCGGATTTCCAAAAGTGGGGAAAACTCACGACTAACGGTCTCTTGACTTTCCAATTTATAGGCAACTTGAATATAAATCTTAGCTCCGTGTTTTTCTGCAATAAAATCAATCTCTTTTGCACCGAACTTACCGATGTACACATTATATCGCCTACGTTTTAATTCCAAAAAAACAATATTTTCCAATATGCCGGAAATTTTCTGATCGGTATATCCTAAAGCGGCATATAAAAGCGAGACATCGCTTAAATAAAACTTTTCTTGTGTTTTAAGCAGCTCCTTCCCTTTTATATCATAACGATGCGTACGATACAAAACAAACGCCGCTTCAAGTGCATTCAAATAATTGTATATTGTATTTACATCCAATTTACGTTTTTGATTTTTAAAATAGTCGGCAACATTTTTGCCGGAAAAGCTATTACCGATATTGTCAAAAGTATATTTTACTACCCGTTCAAGAAGTTCAATATCACGAATATTAAAGCGTTGAATAGTATCGCGGAGCAGTACCGAAGCGTAAATGTCTGCTACAATTTTATAAGCCTCCTGTTCTCCGTAATCCGCTGTATGGATAACAGGGAAGCCGCCTTTCCGCAAGTACGCGGTAAAAGATTCCCGCTGAGTCATATCCCGCTGTGGAAAATACCGATTTTGAAACTGCAAATATTCTGCAAATGACAGTGTATATATCGGAATTTCAATATAGCGACCGGCAAGATAGGTCGCCAATTCCGAGGATAAAAGCCGCGCATTGGAACCGGTAATATAAATATCCGCATTAAAGTCAACAAGGCAAGAATTGATACACTTTTCCCAATCCGCAACTTCTTGAATTTCATCAAACAGCAAATAGACACGTTGTTTCGGTTGAACTCGTTCGGCAATATATCGATATAAATTCTCGGCGGTTTTAAGCGCGAAAAAGGCAAAACTTTCAAAATTGATAAAAATAATACATGTCTCTTCGACGCCTTGCGCAATAAGCTCATCACGCAACAAAGATAAAATGCTTGACTTCCCGCATCGGCGAACCCCCGATAATACCTTTATAAAAGGTTTACCAATAAAAGGGAACACCTCTTGCAGATAATCAAATCTTCTAACCGTATTTTTTATACTTACACTCATAAATAAACCTAATATCAGGATTATTTTATGGGAATAGCCATAAAAAGTCAACAAATATATAAAGTTTTTATAGATACATCTTTAAAACTTCATCATGCAGTATCGAATCTTCTTTTAAAGAACCGTTCTACCGTTTATAAAATTCCTTTATTGCATCACAGGTGTATGTAATTTCGTCTTGAGTCAGTTCAGGATACATCGGCAAAGCGAGAACGGAAGCGCAGAGTTTTTCTGCAACAGGGAAATCGCCTTTTTTGTAACCGAGGTACTTAAAGCACTCCTGTTCATGCAAGCATTTAGGATAATACACCGTCGTACCTATTCCCTTTTCGGTAAGATATGCCTGCAGCTCGTCTCGTTTTTCGGCAAGGATATTAAACACGTAGTATACTTCTTTCCCTTTCGTTTTTACGACAGGAAGTTTTACCTGTCCTATATCTTTTAACAAAGCCCGATACTGAGCGGCGTGTTCAGCCCGTTTTGCAATCGCATTATCAATATGCTTTAGCTTAACGTTCAAAACGGCAGCCTGCAAGCTGTCAAGCCGGGAGTTATAGCCGATGTAATCATGATGATATTTTTTTGTTGCCCCATGAACACGCAAGCTCTTAGCTTTTAGGTAATATTCTTCGGTGTTCGTAACGATCATACCGCCATCGCCGTAACCACCGAGCGTTTTAGTCGGGAAAAATGAATAAATTCCCATATCGCCGATAGTCCCGGACTGATGCAACGCGCCGTTATACATATCCTGCATACCGAACGCTTCCGCAGCATCCTCCAAAACGCGAAGATTATGTTTTTTTGCAAGCGCCATACAGGCGGTCATATCCGCCGTTTGCAAGAACAAATGTACCGGCAATATTCCAACCGTTTTGTTTGTTATACGATTCTCGGCATCTTTCATATCCATACAGAAGGTATCTTCGTCAATATCGCAAAAAACAGGTTTACCGCCTAAGCGGGCAATGCAGGAAGTTGATGCAAAAAACGTAAAAGCGGGCGTTACCACCTCTGCTCCGTCTTTAAAGCCGAGAATATCGGAGGCAATCACCAGTGCATCGCTGCCGTTCGCTACACCAACTGCGTATTTTGCGCTGGTGTATTGCTTTATTCCTGCCTCTAAATCTGCCACAGCTTTTCCCAATATAAAGTCGCCCGTTTCAAGCACGGATGACAAAGCCGTATCGAATTCGTTTTTCCAATTTTTATATTCGCGTGTTGCCGTATAAAAAGGTACTTTCATTATCGTTCTCCTCTTAGCTTTTATCTTCTTGTCCTATTTAAAAATACCCTTCATTTCCATTGTTGAAAAATCACACGGCAACGTTACCGGCAGTCCGGTTTTTTGGGATTTATAAATAGCCAAAATAATCTCTAACGCTTTTTTCCCTTTTTCACCCGAAACAAGCGGCTCCCGATTATGCTCGATCGCATCGACGACATTTTTAAACAAAGCCGTATGTCCAAAGCCGTATACCGTCGGCGGGTCTTTTTCATTAGGATTCAATACTTTTTCTTCCGTATCGCCGACTTGGTCGGCATCCGCAAAACGCCAAGTTTCCATCTTATTAACAGCAAGCCCGCCGATAACAACCGAACCGTCCGTACCGAATAAACTTAGCGTCTCGTTCAGATTTTTCGGATACACATCGGCAGTTCCTTCTATTATACCGACAGCTCTGGAGGCAAATTCTACGATAGCACAGCCGAAGTCTTCGGCATCGATCGGGCGAATAAATCGCCGGGTCTGAGCCTGCACGCGGACGGCGTCTTCGCCCATCATCCACTGCAAAAGGTCAATCCCGTGCGTACACTGATTCATCAAGGTACCGCCGTCTTGTTCCCATGTACCTCGCCACTTTGCCTGATCGTAGTAGCTCTTATTCCGATTCCACCGCACCTGAATCATACCGTGCAGCATCTTACCGAAACGCCCTTTTTGATACGCTTCGCGTGCCCGTACCACCGGTGCATTAAAGCGGTTTTGAAAGCAGACTGCCAATGTTTTACCGTACTGCTTTGCAGTGTCGATCATAGCTTGTGCATCGGCGGTGGAAAGCGCCATCGGTTTTTCGCAGATGACATGGGCACCATGCTGCAAACAATACACGGCAATATCTTTATGCTTGCCGGACTCGGTTGCAATCGTTACTATATCGGGCTTACAAACCGAAAGCATTTCTTTATAGTCGGCAAAAACTTGCACTGAAGCATTCGGTACTGTTTTACCGTATTCGGCTTTCTTTTCTTCCGCACGTTCCAATAAAGGATCGCACACAGCCACTAAATCAACCTTATCCTGCATCGCAGCGAAGGCCTCAATATGCTTAAAACTTATTCGACCGCAGCCGATTAACCCAATCTTATATTTCATTTTACACACCTCTCATTTATCAATACTCATTGTACATTACCGACAAGATTTCGTTTAAAAGCATGCTCAAGAATATACGTTTGCCCGCGCTTATAGATGGGATAATAATCTTCATACCAATAAAGAGCAGTCATAGTATGCCTATGCAGCAAAGTGCTTGCTTCACCTTGCTTCTTTTTTACACATACCCCTTCGGTAAACACCTTATAATGCAGCAATCCCGCTATCTTCCGTATATCGACCAGATCAACCTCTCGCTGCAAAAGCAAGGAAAGCTCCAACTGTAACGATAACCGATCATCGAGATGCAAAGCTCCAGGCATCGCAACAGCAATATCTACATCACTTTTATCAGTTTCAGTTCCGCGAGCGCATGAACCGTACAGCATTGCAAGGATAATTTCGGGCTTAGCGTCAAAAAAGGCAGTAAGCTTTTCTATAATTGCGGTATTCATTCACGCTCTTTTTTTTCCTAAAAATCAAGTCTTTGCGCAGAATTTTACTATCCCCAGACGTACAAATACCGCTAAAACCGCACCGGTACAGTCGGCAAACCAGTCGTAAAGAGAAGCATCACGCCCGGGAACAAAGATTTGGTGTATTTCGTCGGAAATACCATAGCAAGCAACAATACAGCAGACAATCGTACAGTATTTGAGCGGTTTCCCAAGCCACTTATCGGTAGAAAACCAATAAGAAAGCGTAAAAGCGAAGCTCTCGAAAGCACATGCATGTAAGAACTTATCCAATCCGGGAAAAGAAACAGTCTCCGGAATAGGCAGCTTTGACTGCGCAGAAAGGAGAAAGATAACAACAGCGATACAAATCGACATACAGCGCATACCGCAAGCAATACATTTCTTCAGTATCATTATTACAACCTCTGAAAGACAATGAGAGCACACCTCACCCGTTAACACAACAGCCATGTCTTTTCAACAGGTAGTATGCCGCACTATATTAAATGACCGCCGCTGCTTTCTGTGCCGCCGAAACAGGCTCCATTCCGCATAAGGCTGATAAGCAAACGATAAAAATATACACCAAGTCTAGGCTAAATGCAAGCTATAGTTTTTAGGGCTTCCCTACCCTTTTCTGTTAAACATACCGCTTGTGAAATAACAGGAAAGAACACCGAAAGATTTTTGCTAAAAACTGAGATTTTTAGAACTTTCCTATTCTGCATCGTCTTTCTTGACAATGCGCACCTTTCGCGCGGATTTCGGTTTTGTGTTTGGGCTGCGTTTATTGATGATTTTCTTTTTTTCTATGTCAGCAGTCTCTGCGGAAATAGTCCGCTGTTTTTTCTCCCGTTTTGCTTTGAGCTGTTCTTTCCGCTTCTTTTCGATAAATTCAAGGCTTTCGTTAAGCCCCTGCAAAAAGGTTTGCATTTCATCCTGAAATACGACAATTGCATGACGGTCAAAACCGGCGCCGTCGGTGTTTTTGCTTTCAACAATCTGCAAGAAAACATCGCCCAGCCGATTTTCTTTCACATTAAAAAAATATGTCCGGTTCTCTACCGGAATTTGAGTGGTAAATAATTCTCCTCGAATTCCCATTCTGTTATCCTTCCCATAAATTCGACAGCCGAACAAAATATCAATTTTGGAGGCAGACGAATTCGTGCGCGAAAAGCGCACATGTTTAATAAGCGACGTTTGCGTAAGCAAACTCGCAGTGTTTTTCAGCGGTACCTATCTGTACCGCTGAAAATAAACCTTCCCTTAACCTTCCCTTAATTTTTTGCCGATACCGCCGCATCGGCTTTGCGTACCATATCGCCCTGCCACTGAACCAGATATTCTTCCACTGCCTGATCATAGCCTTTGATGTCCGCCATAATGCGGAATACCGGTTCGGTACCGGAACCGCGCATCCAGATAAAGGCAATCGGCGTATGGCTTGCATTATAGAACTGCACCTTGAGGCCGCCCTTTGCGGAAACCCCAAAATCCCTGAGGTTTTCTGTACAAACCGTCCCATTATACGCAAATACTTTACAGGCTGCTATACCGAACCGGTCTTTCAGCAGCTGTTTTTTATCCGCCCATTCCTGCATAAAAATCTTCTGATACGCCGATTTCAGTGCGGTATGGTCGGTTGTGTGAATATGCATCAGCGCCCGGGCTTCCTGCGTCGGGGTAGTCCAATAGCAGGGGAGTGTTGCAATAATATCCGCAAAGGTAAAGTCTTTCCGGTATTTTGCCGTTTGCCCCGACCGCTCGCACCAGATACGGAACGGGCAGGAGCGGTCAGGCATATCCTTTATGAGCAGGAGCTTGCTGATTGCAAAGAGCGTATTCAGCGGATCACGCACGGCGGCAGGGTACGTAATATTCCCCCCGTTGGAACCTTCGCCGAGTATCCGCACTTTATAACCGTACCGGCGCGCATCTTCCGCTCGATTTACTACATTGGCTTCGCCTACCTCCGCATAAAACACTTCCGCATCCAAGGCTTTTGCGATTTCGTTAATGCGGAGCGATGTCGGCCCGTTGACGGTAACCGCGAGCGGCGCGCTGATGTTACCGCTGTAGTGCAGATAACTCAGTTCCGCGATAACCGAAAGCGCGAAGACTTCCTGCGCTTCAAGAATCAGCGCTTTTTGCTGTCCCTCATCCCAGTAGATGATATTTCCGCGGTCTCCGTCGCAGTCGGGCATATAGCCGAACAATGTGTTCTCTGCCTGTGCGGGATTGCTCCGGTGCAATTCTTCGATCTTGGCTGCACAGGTTGCAAGGTTTCCCCCTTCGGGAATAATACCGTGGACGATATTTCCGGCCTGTTCCGCAATGCCGACAAGCTGCATACCGAGCTTTTCAAAGAAAGCTCGGTCTACCGAAGCGGCGCGGGCACTGCCGTTAAAATCTGCAACCAGCGTAAAGGGCTTCCCTGCTGCTGCAAGCTCGGTGCATTGAGCGCGGATGCCGTCAAAGAACCGCGCTTGTTCCGCGCTGTCTTTTGAATCGGCAATCACTTCCTGTAAGAAGTTTTGATAGGCGGTAAGCGCCGCTTGTTTGTGCGCCGCTTCTGCCTCAAATACTGCCTGCACCGGTGCCGGGGCGGCCTGTTTGCGCAGGGCAGCTGCGGTATCTTGGCGGACCGCGGCGCATTTTTGTGTGAATAAAGCTATCAGCCGCGCGGATTGAGTTCCGTCCAGTACGCCCCCGGTATCCAACCCGAACTTAAAGCCGTTATGCCCGATAGGGTTATGGCTTGCGGAAATATACATAAAAGCCGCCCCCGCGGAACGTGCATACGCCATAATCTCCGGCGCCGCGGCTATCCCAACCGATTGTACCGCTAAAGCCGCCGAACCTGTTACTGCGGAACTATTCCCAGCGGCTGTTACCACGGACACATCTGAACTTGTTATCGCGGAGGCGACTGTAGTAGCTGTTGCCGCGGAAGCCGCTGCAAACGCAGTTACCGCCTCTTTTAAAAGCGCTGCTCCGGTGGGGCGGCTGTCGCGGGCGATAATTACCGTGCGGATTGCCGGAAACTCCGCTTGTAAGAATTCCGCAAATGATTGAGCGGCAAAGAAAACAATATCGCGGTCGGCGGCGGAAATTTCCGGCGCTCCGTCGTTTTCGCTTCCGGATTGAGCAAACACTTTGCGCCAGCCCGACGCCGATAGAATCATCTTTTCAAATGCATGCTGTAATTCAGGGTATGCTGTATTCATTGATATTCTCTCGTATCGAAATCGATTAACCGGGAACCTCTAAAAACTACAGCTTTTAGAGGTTCCGCTTAGCTTTAATGTGCTTTTAAAAACGCCTTGTAGGCACGGTAGGCCATTAAAAGGTCGGCTTTGCTGATCAATTCGATGGGGGCATGCATCGACAATACCGGCACTCCGCAGTCTACGACTTCCGTTCCGTACTTTGCGAGGATGTAGGCTATCGTGCCTCCCCCGCCGGCGTCGGTCATACCGAGTTCCGCCGTCTGCCAGACAACATTGTTGGTATCGAATAAATGCCTGATCTTTTGGAGATATTCGGCGTTTGCGTCATTTGAGCCGCCCTTGCCGCCGGAGCCGGTGTATTTGTTGATGCAGATACCGTTGCCGATAAACGCCGAATTGAGCTTTTCAAATACGGACGTAAACGCGGGGTCATAACCGGCGGATACATCGGCAGACAGCATACAGGAATTGGCAAATGCGCGGCGCACACCTAAATCGCAGGGAGCTTTTTGCAGGGCGGCAATCTCCGCGACCATGTTTTCAAAGTAGAGCGCTGTCATGCCGGTATTACCGACCGAACCGATCTCTTCTTTATCGGCAAAGAGGGCGACGGCGGTCTTTGCAGGAGTACCCGAAACTTCGAGCATCGCTTTCAGTGTGGTATATGCGCATACGCGGTCATCATGGCCGTGCCCTGCAATCATCGAGTTATCAAGCCCGACATTCCGCGCCTTTCCTGCGGGGACAATTTCAAGCTCCGCAACGCGGAAATCTTCTTCCGTAATGCCGTATTTTTGATTCAAGATTTTTAAGATATTTTCTTTAACCGGAGATGCTTTATCTCCTTTTTTATCCTCTTTAGATTTGTCTTTTTTCTTATCATCCGATTCATCCGGCGTTGCCGGTTTCATATTTCCGACCAGCACGTTAAGCTGTTCGGCGGTAATGCCTTCCGCTAAGGTTTCCTGCAGCTGCTTTTTTGAAAGGTGGATGAGCAGGTCATTGATAAAGAGCACCGGATCGTTTTCATCTTCACCGATGCATATTTCAACCTTCTTGCCCTCTTTTGTAAAAATGACCCCGTGAATAGCGAGCGGAATTGCAGTCCACTGATACTTTTTAATACCGCCGTAATAATGGGTCTTTAAAAACACGAGGTTTGAATCTTCATAGAGCGGCATCTGCTTGACGTCGAGGCGCGGGCTGTCGATATGAGCACCGACGATATTCATTCCCTGCATGATATCCTCGCCGAGCACCATCATCACAACGGACTTATCCTTATTGTTGAGATATACCTTTGTACCCGCCGGCGCTTTTCCGCTCTTTATCACTTCTTCAAGCGGTTTAAAACCGGCTTCTTTTGCCTGCCGTATGATATGAGCGGCACATTCGCGTTCGGTCTTTCCAATGTTTAAAAACGAAATGTAGTGTTGAGAAAGTGTTTGCATTTCGGCAAGTTCACTTTCGGTGAGATTCTCCCATGCTGTTTTGGCTTTATACGTGAGTTCCATAGTGTACCTCTTATTGAATTTTCATCGGATGGGGCAGTATATACTATTGAAGAAGATTGTAAAAGAGGCGCACTCGGTTTCGGAATATTAAAACAAACTGGACAACCGCCGGAAAGTCAGTTACACTATAAAAAGATAGATGGGCATCTCTAAAAAACCGGTCAGCTTTTGGAGATGCCCGGATACTTTCTAAAAGGAGTTAATTGTGAGTACAAAAAAATTAGGTCTATTGCCGCGTCTTATTATTGCAATCGTTGCCGGTATTTTAATCGGTAACTTGACGCGCTCCATCCATTTGCCGTTGCCTGTTCAGATTTTAGCAACCTTTAACGGAGTATTCGGCAACTTTCTCAGCTTTATCATCCCGCTGATCATTCTCGGATTTGTTATTCCGGGTATCGCGGATCTGGGATCCGATGCAGGAAAGCTGCTTGCCATCACTGCCGGTATTGCCTACGGTTCAACGCTGCTTGCCGGTACCTTAGCCTTTGTAACCGACTCGGTGTTCTTCCCGCTCTTTTTAACGTCTCATGCGGATATCTTCTCTCATGCGAACCCCGAAGACGCGCTGTTGCCCGGTTTATTCGGTATCGATATGCCGCCGCTGATGGGTGTTATGACCGCTTTAATTTTAAGCTTTGTACTCGGTATCGGTATCGCGGTAACCCGCTCGGAAACCTTAAAAAATGCAACTCGCGAATTCCAGAATATCGTTACGAAAGTAATCGAAGTTATCATCATCCCCCTGTTGCCGATCCATATTTTAGGTGTATTTACCAACATGACCCATGCCGGACAGGTAGGACTGATCCTCAGAATATTCGTTAAAGTATTTGCAATCGTTATTGCACTGCACGTCATCATGATACTTATTCAGTACATCATTGCCTGTGCCATTGCAAAACGGAATCCCTTTACGTCGATTAAGACAATGCTGCCGGCGTATGTTACCGCATTGGGTACTCAGTCATCCGCAGCAACCATACCCGTAACGCTTGCTTCCGCAAAGAAAATCGGTATTCAGGAAAAAATTGCAGACTTTGTTATCCCGCTTTGTGCAACCATTCACCTTGCCGGAAGCACCATTACCCTTACCAGTTGTTCGATGGCTATCCTCATCCTGCACGGACAAACGGCAAACGCCGGCGTTATGCTTCCGTTTATCGCGATCTTGGGTGTCGCAATGGTTGCCGCGCCCGGCATCCCCGGCGGCGCAGTTATGGCAGCGCTCGGCTTTGTGCAGTCTATCCTCGGCTTTAACGACACGATGTGTTCATTGATTATCGCGCTCTATATTGCGCAGGACAGCTTCGGAACTGCATGTAACGTAACCGGAGACGGCGCAATTGCCATTCTAGTGGATGCCATCTCGAAGGATAAGAAGAAAGCGTAAAGACATACTTTTATTCGATAGGAGAAAAGATGAAAAAGACAAAGATTGTCTGTACTATCGGTCCCGCTTCCGACTCGGAAGAAATACTGCGCGAATTATTTAAGGCAGGGCTCAACGTATGCCGCCTTAATTTTTCGCACGGTACGCATGAAGAGCACCAGATCCGTATCGACCGTATCAAGAAGATTCGGCAGGAACTCAACTTGCCGATTGCGATTATGCTGGACACCAAGGGGCCGGAAATACGGCTGAAAAACTTCGGCGTTAATTCCGTACAGCTGAGCAAGGGACAGCAATTTACGCTTACCGTACGCGATGTTGTCGGCGATGAAAAAATATGCAGCGTAACCTATAAGAACCTTGCGCAGGAAGTACAGCCTAATAATCGCATCCTTATAGATGACGGCTTAATCGAACTGAAGGTCGAGCGGATCGATAACGGCACCGATATTATCTGTACCGTCATGAGCGACGGCCCCGTATCGAATCATAAGGGCATCAATATTCCCGGAGCAAAAATCAACCTCCCCTTCCTGAGCGAACAGGATATTTCCGACTTAAAGTTCGGCGCTCAAAATGAGGTTGATTTTGTAGCAGCCTCGTTTACCCGCGGTCCTGCGGATATCTTAAGCATCCGCAAGGTCTTGGAGGAAGCGAATGGGAACAATATCCATATTATTGCGAAAATCGAAAACCAAGAAGGCGTCGACTCCATCGACAAAATTATTGAAGTTTCCGACGGCATCATGGTTGCTCGCGGCGATTTAGGTATCGAAATTCCGCCGGAAGAAATTCCGCTTGTGCAAAAGATGATTATCCGTAAAACGTTGCGGGCAAGTAAACCGGCAATTACGGCAACCCAAATGCTTGAGTCGATGACGCATAATCCTCGCCCGACGCGGGCGGAGGTTACCGATGTTGCAAACGCCATCTTTGACGGAACGAGCGCCATTATGCTTTCAGGAGAAACGGCTGCGGGAAAATATCCGGTAGAAACCGTTAAGATGATGCACCGCATTGCCGTTACAACCGAAAACTCGTTGAACTACGACAAGATTATGGGGGCGGTTGCACGGGAGCATTCTTTGACCATTACGAATGCCATCGCACACGCAACCTGTTCTATGGCGTTGGAAATGAATGCGCAGGTTATCGTTACCGCGACCTCTTCGGGAGAAACGCCGCGGGCGCTTTCAAAATACAAGCCCAAGGCGCCGATTGTTGCGGTAACCCCCTTTGAAGCAACTGCACGCCGGTTATCGCTTAACTGGGGCGTGTACCCGATTGTAACATCCTATTTTAAATCGACGGACGAGATGTTCGAACAGTGCATTAACGTCGCAAAAGAGCATGGGTTTGTACAAGAGGGCGAACTTGCCGTACTGACCGCCGGAGTTCCGATCGGACTGGTCGGTTCGACAAACTTGTTGAAGGTTGAAACCGTCGGAAAGATACTGCTGAAGGGTAAGGGCACCGGCGTTGAATCGGTTGTAACCGGCCGAGTAAAGGTTATCCGCACCGAGCAAGACTTGCTGACCGACTTTGCGGACGGAGACATTATCGTAACCCAAGCAACCAACGATTTAATGAATTCCTTTATCGAGCGGGCAGGCGCCGTCATTACCGAAAACGGAAATTTAAGCGGACACGCTGCCTTGATGGGAATGAACCTGTCGAAACCTACAATCGTCGGAGCCGCCGAAGCAACGGCCGTATTAAAAACAGGCGATATTATCACGCTGAACGGAAAAACCGGCGTCGTGATAAAAGGAACCGCCGCTATTTATTAAATCATCTCCGATGCAACATGACCAATGGGGATGTTTCAAAAGTTTGTTACTTTTTCAACATTTCCAGTGGTCTGTTCATTCAGCGCTGCCAAATTTCCGGTACAATTTTTTCTGCCAGTGTTTTACCTCATAACGGGAAGCAGCTATTTTGAAGATAGAAAGGGACGAAGCGGAAGAAAGACGCTTTTATCACCTTATCCATTAGTTAAGTGCTTCTACTTCCTGCACGGTTAGACCGGTAACTTGTACGATCTTCTGTATGGAGTCACCGAATTGTTTTAGTATCCGTGCCGTTTCAAGCGCTTTTTGACGGGAGCCGCGTTCAAGGCCTCTTGCTTCCCCTTCGGCAAGACCGAGCGATTTACCTTCAGCTCTTCCGCGCTCAAGGCCTTTACGCTCAGACTCGCTTATCATCGAGAGCCGGTCGCTTTCATATTCCCATGCTGCCTCATACCGCTTCCGTTCTTGCTCATCCAGATAAAAGATGTCCATCACCTTATTTGCCTTCGCCATTACAGGATTCCCTTGTGCGAGCATAGACCGCTCCTCCTTACTGTCTGTTTTGATAAACATAAGCCATTTTTCTAGGCTTGTCAAATTATCTTTTTGCAGCTTTGTTAAGTCTAAAAAGTGAATCTCCAAAAGCTCATCCAAAAGTGTTTGTTCTTCCGTTTCACGTATCTGATAGATTGAATGTATCTTTTCGCTCAGCTTAAACGGACTATTCAGCACATTGATTGCAATACACTTTTTCAACTGCGCATACTGGAAACCGCTCATAAAATGTTCATGGATCAGTTTAGAACAGTAAAAGATACTGCGTTTAGGATAATAATCAAAATAGGTATTCTGCATCTCTACATCGATTTTACGGCCGTCGCGTAAGCGGATTTTAATGTCGAGCCGCCCGGTTTTATCGTTGTAGAATCGGGGAATCTGTTCACTGTTTTCGATACGAACATCGTCAAAATCATCTGTGCTCAAAAGGGTAACCAAAGAGAGGAATTCAATCATGATGTCTTTGTTTTCCTCGGTACCAAAAAGCTTTTTGAATGCGTAGTCGTTTCGAGCGGTGAACAGCATTGGACTGCTGTGGGATTTGCTCATTTTCACTCCTCCTACAGTCCTTATGCGACTTTTGGAGGAAAATGGCTGGAAAAACCGGCATAACTCATCTAAATAATTCATAGTTTTAGCAAATTCTCTCGGTATCACATTTTTTTAAAAATTTTTATTTTTTTCCCAAAATTTCAAGCCATTTTGAGGCGCGTGCTTTATAAGACAGACAGCATCAACCGCAAGGAGGTTTTTATGCAACAACAAAAACGGGCAAAGCCCACAACACGTATGAAATGGGGATCGCTGTTGATCTGTCTTGTACTGCTCGGTATAACGGGATGCCAGCAGCCGACAAAACCGTTAGTAAAAGAGATCAAAACGGACAAGTCGGTACAAAGGCCGTCCAAACCCGATAAACCGAATAACGGAAACGGTGAAAATACAAATAATGGAACCGGTGCCCATTCCGGCAACGGTCAAAGTAATGAGCAAGAGGAACTTACCTATAAAGGACTTGATATTCCTAAAACCCTTGCACGGTCGCCGCAGCGATTGCGTGAGTTAATTTTCCAAGGACAACAGCTCAGTGAAACGGGTCCGCAGCTCAATACTCAAGGGATGGTGGTAAAGTACATCGAAAAAGAAGTCGAGTATGATGTTTCGGCTGCTTTTGACGATACGCTTTTGCTTGACCCTTCCCAGAACTCAATTTATCCCGGCTCTGTTCTGCGAGGCGATAGTCTTGATAAAGACAGCTATCAGGAAATCATTGAAGGCAATAAACGAAAAGCGGTCATTTCTTTCGATTTACAGGGAGTAAAAGATAAAGAAGGAAAAGACGGAAAAGCAGGTATTACGTCCGGCGAAATCTTCCCGAATTTAGCTTCATATAGAGAGCTGCGTAATAAAATACTCAGTCAAAGTATTACCTACCATGCCTCTGCCAATTTAAGCTATGAAGAACTGGAAATTACGAACGAAAAAAGCCTCGAAGCTCAGCTTAAAATAGGAGTGGGTTTCGGTGCAGCTGGGATTAAAAGCAAAATCGCAGCGGGCTTTAAATTTAAAGATGGAAAACATAAGGAACGGCGGCTTATCAAATTTGTCGAAACGTTTTACACCGTGGATGTGAATCAAGAAGCAGCTCCGCTTATGATTAATATACCGCGCGAGAAGGTGGGAGATACAATGCCAGTGTATGTATCATCGGTTTCTTACGGACGCATTGCCTACCTTACCATTGAATCAGAGCAGGAAAAGTCCGAGCTTAAAGCCAATCTCGACACGATATTTAAAGTTACGACAACAAACCATGCCGAAGCAGACATCGATCTGGCTATCAAAAAATTGGAAAAGGGAACAACGATTACAATCAATATTATCGGAGGGGGCAGCGAGGCGGTTACCGATCTTAAACAGTTTCAAAAGTATATTGTAAAAGAAGGATTTTCCGCAAAGAACCCTGGGCAGATTATTAAGTATCAATTACGATTCTTGGATGACAATGCCACTGCATATATCAAATACGGCGAAAAATACAAGACGGTAGAACGTGTTGAGGTACCGGCAAAAGGATACAAGGTAACCGCAGTGATAGAAAATATCAAAGGCGTCGGATTCGACTCCGCGGATATTACGGGTACCATTGATATGCAGCCGCGTGATAAAGATAAGCTTCAGAAGCCAATCTTTACCTACAGTAATACCAAGCCACTGCCAAAATTAACGGTTAAGCGCAATGATAATGCAAAACCTCAACCGCAGCCGAACAGTATTATGCTTCCGGACGAATCTTCCGTTATTCAGCTTTCCTTCGATATAAAGGGAACTATAAACGGTGAAGAACACGTTTTTGTAAGCAATAAACAAGGAGGCAATCCCAAGCTGCCTACGCCTACGGTCAACTTACTCGTAGACACAGAAAGCCCCTTACAATCCTTTACACTGTATCGAAAAGGGAATCCGGCTGAAAAACTGGTGTTCGATGTCCGGTTTACAGTTGAAAAAGAGAGTTAACAGGAAAAGGACGATGTGCTGATTTTAACCCCCGTGCAAAGTTTTACCTAAAATTTTGCACAGGTTTTGAGCCGCAAGCAGAACAACCTTAATACCAGTCGCCGCAGATAAGCCGATGCGCGGCGGAACCGGGGAGCGGTATCGGCGGTAATGCATCGCGTGTAAACCATGCGGCCTCCGATAGCTCTTCCTTTTGTACGGTAATATCGCCCGAAACGTATTCGGCACGGAAGGCAAGCATCAGCTGGTTGGGATACGGCCAGCCTTGGCTTCCGCGATACCGGATATCTTTGACGGTTAAGCCCACTTCTTCGCGTATTTCGCGAGCAACGGCTTCTTCTACGGATTCGCCCGCTTCGATAAAGCCCGCAATGCAGGTATAAATGTCGGAGGTATGCTGTACATGCCGTGCCAGCAGGATTTGCTCACCATTACTGATAAGCACAATAATACACGGTGCAAGAACCGGATACCATATTCTGCGGCATTGCGGACATTCCAGCGCTGTTTCGCTTACGCTTAAATGCAAACGGCTGCCGCAAGAAGAACAATACTTTGTATGATGCAGCCAATCGAGCAAAAGTGCTGCACGGGCAACAACCGCCGCATACTCGGCAGGTTCCGTTATGAATAGGCTTCGATACGGTATCCGTTTAAGCCCGTCAGGTTCCGCCGCTTCGGGCGATAAGGCTGCCGCAAACGTACGGTATGCCTGTTCACCGTAAGAACCGAGAATATCACTATCATTATATTTTTTAAGAACTTTAGATACTTCGCTACCGTTCGGCAACCGGCCGTTTTCTAAAATAAAAATATTTTTCTTTTGTATCAAAATACCAAATTCAAAATCAGCCCCATCGGGACAATCTATAAGCGTCATATTTTCAGTATATCATTTTCTCATGCTTTTTGCACATCCTCTAAAAAGTGCTTGCTTGACAAGAGCATTTTCAAAGTGTAGGCTATGGAAGTATCGGCGTAATCTAAAGATCTTACTTTTTAGAAATGGCTCGGTTAATACTACCACTCTATGGAAAGATACCGTTTGATATAAGCGGTTCTTTCCTCGATTTTTATCAATAAGGATGTATTATGAAAAACGCAGTAATTAAAGGGGCAAGTTACACATTGGCATACAGCCCCGATCTGTTAAAACGGAACGGTTCAACTCAGACCGCAGCGATTGCGAAAGATCCTGCTGATCCCTACATTGCCGCAATTCCGTCTCATTTAAGAACCTTTGAGCAGGCTGTGCAATATCCGCCCAATCAGGTATATATCGGAAACAAAAGACCTGAAGATTTGCCCGGTATCCCCGAACCGTGGTTTAAGTGCACTGAAAAAGCCGACCGCTTCGGGCCGTTCGGTGAAATTGCGACGCAAAAAGAACTCTACATTTTGATGAAGTATGCCGACGTCTTTGAACTGGTATACTTAACCGAAGAATTTACTGCCGAAGCGGCAACGATTATTCAAAATCATCCGTTAATGAAGGATAAGGCGATTACGTTGGGAGAAGCTCATTCCAAGGCCGATATCGAAAAGTTGGTGCAATCGCACACGGCAGAAGGTTTATACGACAATGACGTGTTGGTCGGCTGTGTCAAACAAGCGCATGACACCGACCCGAACTTGAGCGCCCATACGATGCTCGAAAACCTTGTTACCAAGGGAAGCGGTATTTTAACCGCGTGGCACCTCGCAGAGCTTGAAGGCATCAATGCGGCGGACATCGATTATATTATCGAGTGTTCCGAGGAAGCTGCGGGCGATGTGAACCAGCGCGGAGGCGGAAATATCGCAAAATCCGTCGGCGAAAAAGCGGGATGCGTTCATGCAACCGGCTGCGATATTCGCGGTTTCTGTGCGGCGCCGGTACACGCATTGGCAAATGCCGCGGCACTCGTGCGGTCGGGTATCTTTAAGAACGTGATGGTTGTCGCCGGCGGTTCCGTGCCTAAGCTCGGTATGAACGGTAAAGATCATGTTAAAAAAGAGATGCCGCTCCTTGAGGATATGGTGGGCGGTTTCGCCGTTTTAATTACGGAAGACGACGGTATAAACCCCGTTATCAATACCGACGTAATCGGTAAACATACGATTTCTTCCGGTTCTTCTCCGCAGGCGGTTATGACAGCGCTTATCTACGATCCGCTCAACGCCGCAGGGATGAAGATTACCGATGTCGAAAAGTTCGCAGCAGAATTGCAGAACCACGAAATTACCGCTCCTGCGGGCGCCGGTAATGTGCCGGAAGCAAACACAAAGATGATTGCCGCGCTTGCTGTTATGAAAGGCCAGCTTGAACGCAGCCAAATCGCGGAATTTGTAAAGCAATACGGTGTGGAAGGGTTTGCACCTACGCAGGGACACATTCCCTCCGGCGTTCCCTTTATCGGCCATGCGCGGCGGGATATGCTTGCAGGAAAGCTGCACCGCGCGATGATTATCGGAAAAGGCAGCTTGTTCCTCGGCCGGTTGACCAATCTCTTTGACGGTTTAAGCTTTTTAATTGAGGCGAACAACGGCAAAGGAAGTTCCGGTGCTGCGGGCGGCGCCGGTGAAGCGGAAATTAAGAAGATTGTAGCCGATGCTATGCGCGATGTCGCTGCCCGTATCTTAGCGGAGGGCGGAGCAAAATGAGCAGTACAAAACAACAACTGGCCGATGCCTTTAGCCTGATGGCGAAGGGACTGGAAACCGGCGCCTTTGCGGAAGCCTTTCCGGTCGGCTTAACCATTCCCGGCAGCGAGCACGGAGAAGCGGAGCTTATCCGCGCGGCAAAGCTGGCAGCGCACGCCAATCCCGGATTGGATATTGTGCTGATCGGCGGCCCGAAAACCGAGGGGTTCCGCTGGTATGAAGCGCCGACGCTGGAAGACGCGCATCATAAAATGGAAGAATTGTTTAAAACGGGCGAAATAAAAGCCGCGGTAACAATGCACTATACTTTTCCGCTCGGCGTTACGACAATCGGAAAGGTAGTAACGCCCGGCTTCGGCAAAGAGATGTTTATTGCGTCCACTACCGGCGCTTCCGATGCCGATCGGTATAAGGCAATGCTGTTAAACACCTTTGCCGGAATTGCCGTTGCAAAGGCAAACGGCGTTGAAAACCCGACGGTCGGGCTTTTAAACATTGACGGCGTTGCGACGATTGAAAAAGCGCTGTTAAAGCTGCAAAAAGCGGGCTATCCGATACGCTTTACCGAATCGCACCGCGCCGACGGCGGGGTACGCATGCGCGGAAACGATTTGCTGCAGGGCACCCCCGATGTGATGGTCTGCGATACCTTAACCGGCAATGTGTTGATGAAGCTTTTCAGCTCCTTCTTAACGGGCGGCAGTTACGAAGCCTCCGGTTCCGGTTACGGTCCCTGCGCCGGTAAGGATATGACCGATGTTGTCGCGATTGTTTCCCGTGCATCGGGCGCTCCGGTTATCGCCGCAGCCTTGGCGTATTCTGCGCGCAGCGCGCAGGCAAACTTGCAAGCGCTGTGCCGTGCCGAAATACAAGCCGCTGAAAAAGCGGGGCTGCAAGCCATACTCGACTCGTTCGGCGCCGCAAAAGAAGCAAGCGCGGAGACAGTCGCGGTACCGCCTAAAAAGGTTGTTACGGAAGAAATCCACGGTATCGATGTTATCGACATAGAAAATGCCTGCAAGACGCTCTGGAAAGAGAACATCTATGCGGAAGCGGGCATGGGCTGTACCGGCCCAGTCATCCTGCTTGCCGGTGAAGACGCTGAAAAAGCGCGTAAGATTTTAACCGCAGCGAACTATATATAAAAAGAATCGGGTAAACGCATCAGACTTCCTTTACAAATATACGGCGCATCTACTGCGTCGCTGCGAAAAAATTAATCCTCAACGTATCAAAGATACGCCTGCGGTTAATTTTTTCGTGCGCCTTGTATCTGCACCGTCTCTTTGCAAAGGCTTACGGGGAGCTTTTTTCTCCGAACCAGCCGGGTAAACGCATCAGACAGCTAAAAACATATCGCAAAATAACCGGCTGGAGCAGCATTTGAACCGCGCAGCGGTGAAATTCTGCTGATACAGCCGCTTATTTTGCGGGGTAATACACTAAACTGTCTGATGCGTTTACTCTGTCGATTTTCGCTTGACCTTTTAATAAAATAAATTTATTATCATTAATATGGGTTTCCTGACAAGTCAACAGCTTAATAGGTATTACGATTTTTTCCAAAAAGCAGAAATAACTTTTACAAAAGAAGTCATTCAAGCAATGAGTCTTAATGCACAGCAATCATCAATACGCTGCGTCGGCTCCGAAGGAGGACCTTGGCCGTGTGTCATTAACTCTTCTTCGATGATAGGCGCAAAGGTCATCGTACCGCAGCATTGCGGAATATACGAAAAGATATGTGCAGGCTCCACAGCGATTTCTTTGTGGTTCTCATTTTCACAAACGAATGGAAAAAGCGACCTCTCTTTTTTCGTCTCCGGAAAAGTGGTAAGCTGCACACCATATACGGTGACGCCCGATTTACTCCTGCTTAATATTGAATACACACAACGTGCTCCCGATGACTTAATTGAAAAGCTGGGGCTTCTTGTGGATGCAAAAGCGAATACCACCAAGCGCGGTGACGAACGTATTGAACTGAATGCGGAAGCAATGCGCAAACTCTCACTCAGCAAAAAAGAAACGATTGTCTATATCGAAAATATTCCCCGCCGTTGTATCGTGCGGGATATTTCGTTTTCCGGCGCAAAGTTTATTATGGCAGGGATTGCTCCGTTTTTACTCAATAAAGACTGCGTGTTGAAGTTCGACTTCGATGACCCCACTGTTATTGTCGGCTTGCGCGGAAAGATTATCAGAGCAGAGCTGGTAGAAAAACGGAAAGATCTGATTGCCGTTGCGATGGCATATAACCCATCATCTGTACCGCTTGCTTATAAAATACGCTTAACTCAATACTTTAATCAGCAGCGTAAAATCTACCCCTAGTGAGGTTTATTAACACGCGCACACTTCCGTAAGGCAATAGGACATACAAATGGAAAACTCCGATAAGCAGCTTGTTTATATCAAAGTACCCGATGAATATACGTTAGCGGCAAAAATTCCCGGATTTGATTCATCCATACCTCTCCCGCTTCTTCTAACGGACGAAGGGAAAAATTTTACGGCGGACAGTATTTCCGAAGAGATGATTTTAGCCGGTATGCTGAATGTATTCGCCTACGAAAGAGATAATCAGCACATTGCATACTATCGGGATATTTTTAAGGAATTACGTCCGAATATCCTTGAAGAAATGACCAATGCTGCAATTTTAAAAATAAAAAATGCTGATTTTGACTTAGCCGAACAGTTGCTGTTTGCACTTGAAGGTCTATTCCCCGAACACATCCAAACAAAACTGAATGTTGCATTACTGATGGATGAACGCTCTCGATTCTACGAACAAGCGGGAGCAGAGGATTATGCAGAATATTATACCGATAAAGCATTTCAGGCCTATAAAGAAACACTCGCAGCTGAACCGCCGCTACCCGAAGCCTTCTTTAATGCCGGTTTTTTCTTTATCCGTCAAAAAAACTTTCCCAAAGCAAAGAGCGTATTTGAAACATATTTACATATTGAAACGGCACAAGATGAATTAACGGCACACCGTAAGCAAAAGGCTTCCAAACTCATTGCGTGGATAGAAACTCAGGCACTTGACGACGAGCTTTTCAAAGGTGCTTTTGATTTTATCCAGATGGGCGAAGAAGAAAAAGCGCTTGAAAAAATACGGGAATTTTTGGAACTGCACCCTAAGGTATGGAACGGGTGGTTCTTGCTCGGCTGGGCGCTGCGCCGACAGGCACGATGGAAGGATGCTTCGGAAGCATTCCTTCATTGTCTGGAGCTTGGAAAAAAGACTCCGAAAGAACTGGCTATTGCCTATTGCGATATTTGTAATGAGCTTGCCATCTGTTTAATGGAGCTTGACCGGTTTGACGAAAGCCGCCGTTGGTTGATGAGTGCGCTTGAACAAGAACCCGAAAATATCAAGATTATTTCCAATTTAGGAACTATTTCGTTAAAAGAAGGAAAGACGGAAGAAGCCAAAGCCTTTTTTAGAACGGTTCTTGATATTTATCCCGAAGATACACTCGCCGTTGAAATTTTAAAAAGACTGGAAAATCAATAAAGAATACGATACGGAGTATACTATGAATATAGCTATTATTTATGGCGGAAGATCGGGTGAGCATGAGATATCGCTAGTCTCCGCTTCTTTTGTTGTCCGTGCTATCGGCAGCGAACATACCGTACATTTAATCGGCATTACCAAAAACGGCGAATGGTATTTGCAGCCGGAGTCCCTTTTGGAACATATCCGCAAGGATACGGACGCGGTACTAACAATAGAACGCAATAAAACCGCCCGGGTTGCTGTCATTCCGGGCGGAGGCACTGCATCCGGTTTATCCGTAAATG
The DNA here is from genome assembly GCF_000775995.1 of Treponema sp. OMZ 838. Taxonomy (NCBI): domain Bacteria; kingdom Pseudomonadati; phylum Spirochaetota; class Spirochaetia; order Treponematales; family Treponemataceae; genus Treponema; species Treponema sp. OMZ 838. The sequence continues at coordinate 699,403 of NZ_CP009227.1, forward strand.
GCAAACCGATTACAGCGGATGTTGTTTTCCCGGTGCTGCACGGCAGCTTCGGAGAAGACGGCACCATCCAAGGTTTATTTGAAATGGCTGACCTTCCGTATGTCGGCGGCGGTGTGCTTGCAAGCAGCGCAGCGATGGATAAAGAAAAAACAAAGATAATCTGGCAGCATGAGCAGTTACCGATTGTGCCGTTTCTCTGTGTAAGAAAATTCCAATGGGATAACCCGAAAGAACACGAACGTTTCATCACTCAGGCGGAAAAAGAATTGGAATACCCGCTGTTTATAAAACCTTGTAGGGTCGGCAGTTCCGTCGGCGCCGGTAAAGCGGCAAATCGCACCGAGCTGTTGCAAAAGATGCAGGAAGCCTTTCTCTGGGATAGCAAAGTACTGATCGAAGCGTGTATTGCCGCGCGCGAAATCGAATGCTCCGTAACCGGCAATGACGAATGCGTGGTCTATACGCCGGGAGAAATTATCCCCTCTCACGAATTTTACGATTATGATGCAAAATATACTGATCCTAACGGCGCGCAGCTGAAAATTCCTGCCGATATCGACGACGAACAGCGCCGAGAAATCCGTAGCATTGCAGGCAAAGCCTACCGAGCGCTGGATTTAAGCGGCTTATCACGGGTTGACTTCTTTATAGATAAAAAAACAAAGAAAATCTATTTGAACGAAGTAAACACTATTCCGGGCTTTACCGCTATTTCGATGTTTCCCAAGATGTGCGAAGCGTCGGGGATGCCGTACCGGGAACTGATCATGCATTTGTTCGATCTTGCGATAGAGCGGTTTAATTCTTCGCGGCAAATTAGAACGGATTGGAAGTAAAAGCGGACGTGTACTCGCTGGAAAAAAGCGTGTGAAAGGTTACTGCCCTGTAGAGAAGCCGCACGAAAACAATGGGCGGCTTCTTCTAAGTAAAATTGTTTATTCGTGCGGAGAGTTTAATACCCCGACGCAAGCGTCGGGGTTGTTGATTAAACCTGTTCGGAAACGCAGTTATTGGACAGGTCTATTTACTATGAACGCGTCCGATAATAATCTTCTTTTGACTTTCAAGACTCTGTTGAGGCCGCAGGTAAATTCTTGTCATAAAGATGACAAAGAACAGCGCCGCAACAACAATACCGACCGCATACGAAATCGTAATTCCCTGCATACCAAGCCGAACCAGATTGAAACACTCCGGTGCATACATCAGATAGGTAACGGAAACAGCCGACATAAAGGTTGCGGGAATAACCGCGATCCAGCAGCGGTTCCGGTTAGGATAGTTTGTCGCAAGATAAGCGCCGCCCGTCCATAAGACAATCATCGCAAGTGTTTGGTTCGACCACGAGAAATAGCGCCATACAACATTGTAGTTGATGAGCGAAATACAGTATCCGACCAGCAGCAGCGGCACCGCGATTGAAAGCCGTGTTTTCAGATTCTTTTCGTCGAGTTTAAACCAGTCGAAGATAATCATACGAGCACTGCGGAACGCGGTATCGCCCGACGTGATCGGACACGCGATAACGCCGACCATTGCGATTGCACCACCGACTGTTCCGAGAAGACCGGTACAGATGGTGTATACCGACTTTGAATTTCCGCCGCCGATCTCGAGGAGGGCTTTAAGACCGGTACCCGATCCGTCTTTGTTCCAAAAGAAAGCGATTGCTGCCGACGCCCATACCATTGCGATGATACCTTCGGCAACCATTGCGCCGTAGAAAACCCAACGGCCTTCTTTCTCATTTTTTAACGTACGTGAAACAATCGGGGACTGCGTTGCGTGGAAACCGGAAATAGCGCCGCACGCTACCGTAATAAACATCAACGGCCAAATGGGGCGCTGAGTCGCGCTTGGATACAGGTTTTCGAATGTCAGCTCCATCATAGGACGGGTACCGCTGTTCAGTATTGTTGCAACCGAAACACCGACAGCCATTAAAATCAGGAAAATACCGAAAATCGGATAAAGGCGTGCAATAACCTTATCAACCGGAAGAAGGGTCGCAAGGAAATAGTATACAAGAATGATAATTGTCCATACTTTTACATTGAGCCACTCCGGAGTTAACAGCGCAAGAAGCCCCGCCGGTCCTACCATAAATACGACACCGACCATAACGAGCAACACCAAACCGAATACACGCATGATGTTCTGCATCGTATGACCTAAGTATTTACCGGTGATTTCGGTAATACTGGCGCCATCGTTCCGCACCGAAAGCATACCGGAAAGATAATCGTGTACACCTCCGGCAAGCAGCGTACCGGCAACGATCCAAAGGTAAACGCTCGGCCCCCACAAAGCGCCGGAAATTGCGCCGAAGATCGGCCCTAAACCGGCAATATTCAAAAGCTGGATTAAAAAAGCTTTCGGCTTTGAAATCGGCACATAGTCTATCCCGTCAGGATTAGCCATAGCCGGAGTCCGATTGGCTTCATTCGGACTAAACACTTTTTCTACAAACGTTCCGTACACCAAGTAACCGACAATGAGTGCTGCAATACACAGCAAAAACGTTACCATAAAGAGTATCCTCCTGTGAATTGGATTTATGAATGACCCTTGAGCTTGCATTACCATTGAGTCATTACATATAAAGTATAAATCTGTTTTTCCCGCTTGTAAATAAAAAAACGGAATTTTATTGCACGCGCAAAGATATTAAAAAATCGGCGCGGATAGCCAAATATAAATCCCACACCGATCCGTTTTCATCCACCTTAATTCCTACACAACTTCCACCATAATCCGCCGGACTATATGCAGCATTGTTCCAGTGTCGCTCTGTCGATTAAAGAAGGAACAACCCCTACTCGCGTTGTCGAAAATCCGGCGGCATAAAGTGCATACGGCAATGCGTCAGACAAGCTTTTTTGTTCGGATAAAAAGACGGCCAGTGCCGCAATAAAGGCATCGGCAGCTCCGGTTGTATCGATGGGTTTGAATATATCGACAGCTGGGAACCATCGCTCGTATTCGGAAGTTCGTACATAACAGCCATCGCTGTCAAGCGTTACGATAACCGTCTTGACGCCTTTTTCCAAAAACCATGCGGCTTTTTCTTCCAATGTTCCGGCAATGGGACACAGTCTGTATAATTCTTTACGGTTCGGAATAAAATAATCCAGTTCCGGTAAAAGTTCTTCCGCTATTTCTTTTACGGCGGAAGGTTTCAGCATAATTGCAACGTTATATTTTCGTGCGGTTTCAATCGTCTTTTTAACTGCTTCCATAGGTATTTCGGTTTGCAACAAACAAAAAACTGCATCGGTAAAGAGCTGTTCACTGCGGTATATTGAATCTGCAGAAATCGTTTCATTAGCACCGCCGTATAACACGATACCGCTTTCTCCATCACCTTGGATATGAATATAGGCTTTACCGGTAGAATGCTCTTCGTCCACATGCACAGCCGTTGCATCAACGCTGTTATCATGTAAGAGGTTCAAAATCATATCACCATCAAAGTCCCTTCCGACATTGCCCACCAGCGACACCTTGGCACCGAGCTTCGCCGCACCGACCGCTTGATTTATCCCCTTGCCGCCCGGTATTATCGAAACACTTTCAGCAGAAATGCTTTCTCCTGTCTGAGGATAATTGTTTACGGTAAGTAAGATATCCATATTGATACTGCCTACAACGATGATTCGTTTTTTGCGCAAGGGTGCAGGCAGATCAATGCTTTTGTAATGATTACAAGTAAATGCTTCGGTATATGCCGGTATATCCGTTGCTTTCTTTTCGATTTTATCTATTAAATACCGGCATACAAAGACTCCGAAATGAAATAAGGAAAGCGGAATCGCCGATATGGGCGGAAAGGGTTTGATATACTCCGCATCGTCGATACAGATGATAGAAAGATCCTGCGGTATCCGGAATTTATGTACCGTTGCATACTCATACGCCGTTACCGCCGTATCCCAATCACAGCAAATAAGCGCAGAACAATTATGTACCGAAAGCGCTTCCTGAACATTTTTACATTCAACATATAAACAATGGTGATCGAATAGACACCGTTCAACGCCTTGCCGTATGGCATATTCTTGCATATCGGTTCCGTCATACACACAGCGTATTTTCGTATGTCCCAACCGTAGCAATATATCTGCTGCGGTATATCCCGCTTTTTGGTAGTCATAGAGCACACCGTTGAAACCGGCGGCATCAGTATTCAGTGCTGCAAACGGAATACCGCTTTTATGCAGCACCGCTGCCGTTCCGGAACTATCGCATTCTGCAACAATACCGGCACTATCATTTTCTGCAGCAACTTCGACGGGTTCCCATAAAACCGCTTCTGCCCTATTCTTACATAAGGCGGCAATGTGTTTTGATTCGCTTTCCGCAGAAGTAGAAAGACATACCTGTACTTGGTACCCTTGCCGTTCAGCTTCATGCAAAAAACCGTTTGAGATCGATTGCCGTTTTTTTATACCCGACAGTACAAGCCCCAATAAAAAGCTTTTTGAATTCGTATTATTTTTAATAAAATCATAGGGAGCGTACCGGTATTCCTTAACGATTTTAAGCACTCGTTCGCGCGTTTCAAACTTTATCCCCTTATCCTTTCCGTTGATAATTTTTGAAACCGTCGAAACGGAAACACCGGCAAGCTCGGCTATATCATTTATCGTCAAAGGGTACCTCTGCCGCCGAGGGGATTGAGGTTTGCGCTCCCTTACGGGTAACAACAATTGCCGCGACCTCAGTTGCATAACGGACAGCCTGCAGTAGCGAAGAACCGGACGCAAGCCGAACCGCAAGCGCAGCCGTAAAAGAATCACCGGCGGCTGTCGTATCGACAACGGGAACGGAACGAGCAGGTACAAGATGCTTCCCCTCCGATTCGGAATTTACAAAAGCACCTTTTTCGCCGAGTGTAACAATGACATTCTTTACACCTTTTGTACGCAGCATATCGGAAGCGCTTTGATAGTCCGAAACATCTTTGCCCGTCAGTAATGAAAGTTCCGTTTCGTTCGGTTTGATAATATCAATGTATGCATAAAGTTCGGAAGGAAATACCCTCGGTGCAGGAGCGGGATCAAGAATAAATGTCTTGCCTAATTCTTTTGCCCTGCGGGCGGCGTACAGTACCGTTTGTATCGGTATTTCCAGCTGACACAATATGATATCACAGCTGTGCAGCAAATCGTCGTTATCGGCGATATCTTTTTCTGACAGTGTTTTATTAGCACCGGGAACAACAACAATACTGTTATTGCCCGCATCGTTTACCGTTATCCATGCAAGCCCTGTTGCGCAATCGGTGCGTACTAAAAGACGGGAAACATCCACGCCTACAGACTGTAAGCTCTTCTTTTCGATTTCAGCATAGCGGTCTGCGCCGACCGCTCCGAACATAACCGTTTCCGCACCTAATGAACCAGCCGCGTATGCTTGGTTTGCTCCTTTTCCACCCGGTATCATATCGGCAGTTTCCGCTAAAATCGTTTCGCCTGCTACCGGTATATGCGGAACACGAACTACCATATCGGCATTTAAACTGCCGATAACCAATATCTTTTTCATCTTCATGCTTCCTGTTATTTTATGTATACGCCATACAGCATTGCTCAAGCAGCCGGACAAAGCCTTCTCGATCGATATCCATACAAGCTGTAACATTCGGTTTTGGTCTGTTATTATTTACCCGCTTATCTGCAAGCGTCATACCGGCGGTATACTTTCCTTGCGTTTCGATAACGACATGGTAATCACATACTTTAAACAACTCAGGTTTGATCAAATACGCAATAGTACACGCATCGTGGATAGGGGCGCCTTGGAATCCCAAATCAGAGTGAAAGCGGCCGAAGAAATCGAGCAACTCTGCAACCAGCACGGCAACCCGTTTTTCGGATTTACGCAGCCTTTCTATTTCTTCCGAAAAGATCATCGCTTTTTCGGTTACATCCAGTCCGCACATCACAATGGGAATACCGCACGAAAATACAATGTGTGCCGCTTCGGGATCGACAAGAATATTAAATTCCGCTGCAGATGACCAATTACCGTGATCGATACCGCCGCCCATTAAACATATCTGCTTGAGATTTTTTTTCACATCGGGATATGCTAACAGCAAAATTGCAAGATTCGTTAAGGGGCCTGTTACGACAAACGTTACCGGTTCGGGACTTTCAGAGATAAGCCGGCGGTGCAGTTCCCATGCGGATTCAGGCACACCGGTATAATCCGTCTCCGGCAGAACCGGCCCATCCAACCCTGATTCACCGTGCACACTCGGTGCTACTTCCAATCTTCTGACGAGCGGATACGATGCCCCTTTTGCAAGCGGCGGAGCTTTCCCTAAAAACGAAATAATCTTGCGTGCATTAGTATATGTTTTTTCAATGGTTTGATTACCGGCGCTGACACTGACCCCCAACACTTTAAGCTTTTCGGATGCAAACGCCATGATCAATGCTATTGCATCATCATGACCGGGATCACAGTCAATTATAATCGGTATTTTATTGTCCATAGTTTTCTCCTTCAAGCGATTTGCGCTTTCCTACCGCGCTTCCGCCATGCTGAAAATACAATCAGTCCGATAACGGTTGAAATATAGGGAACGGTTTTTATGAATTCATCTGGGATGCTCATCGCCGCTAATACATTCGACAAGGCATCGGCAAAGCCGAAAAACAAGGCTGCAAACATCGTCGGCACCGGAGCCAACCGTCCCATTGCCGCAGCAGCCAACGCGATAAAACCGCGCCCCGCTACCATGCCTTTTGTAAAGGTACTCATGTATGCCATCGAAAGGAATACACCGCCTAACGATGCCAAAAATCCGCTGATAAGCAATGCGATAACTCTGGTCTTACGAATGGGTATCCCGACGGATTCCGCTGCATCGGGATTTTCGCCTACGCAGCGAATGTGCATACCAAGCTTTGTTTTATACAGCAAAAACCAGACGGCAAATACCGTAAAGAACGCAATGTATGTCAACACGTTTTGCCCCGACAGAATGCTGCCTAACACGGGAATAGCGGCGATACCCGGTATAACCACTTTAGGAAACACCAATGAAACTAAGGAGGATGTACTGCCTTTATCGTGAATCAGTACATACATAATAAATACCGTTCCGCCTGCGGCCAATGTGTTTAACGCAATACCGGATAAAATGATGTCTGTTTTTAGATACAGCGCAAAGTAAGCCAGTAAGACAGCAATTAATAAACCGCCGCCTAACGCAATTAAAAAGCCTATAAACAAACTGCCGGTTAAGCCGGTACCCAACGCGCCGAATGCCGCGGCAAAAAGCATAATGCCTTCCAATGCTATATTTGATGCACCTGAATTTTCCGCAACAACCGAAGCTTGTGCAGCAAACAATAGCGGAGTCGTAACACGCAAAACGGAATAAGCAAACTCCGCAGTTAAAATATAACTCAAAAAGTTATCCATCTAAGCCGCTCTCCTGTTGCATTTTAATGAGTGCTTTTTGCCGCCATTTACTTAAAAAGGCCTGAGCTGCGGCAAGCATTATAATAATACCTTGAATGATTGAAACCATTTCTGCAGTAACGTCCGTAGATGTCGCCATCTTATCGGCACCGATTTTTAAATACGCCAAAAAGAAAGCGGCAATCGGAATATAGTGCGGTTTATTTTTTGCAAGAATAGCGACAACGATACCGTCAAACCCGTACCCCGGCAAGCTTTGCCATTGGAACCGGTCATACATTCCCAATACTTCAACCGAACCGCCGACACCCGCAATAAAACCGCCGATAAGCTGTGAGTACGCGATAATTGCCGTCGTGTTTAAGCCGGCATAACGGGCAAAGCGGATATTCCTTCCGGTTTGTATCAGACGATATCCCCATGCCGTACGGCGGATAAACAATACGGTCAGCACTACTACGGCGCACAATATCAACAGTCCGAAGTGCAACCGCATTCCGGGAATAAGACGTGCCAATTTTGCATTGGCAGGAATCAGGTACGTTGCCATAAATCCTGCCGACGGATCTTTAAAGGTCGTATTGGCAAAATATTTGGTTATGTAAAAGAATACATAATTCAACATTAAAGACGAAACCAACTCATTTGCATTCCATCGCTGCTTTAAAAAAGCCGGAACCCAGCAAACGACAGCACCGCATAACCCGCCGATAATAATCGATACAAGCGGCGCAATAACAGGAGGCAGCGGTATAAGCAATGCGGTAAATACCCCAACGGCGCCGCTCACATAAAACGCCCCTTCCGCACCCATATTAAACATATCTGCGCTGAACATAACGGCAACTGCAAGACCGGTAAAACTGAGCGGAATACATAGCTCAAGTACGTTACCGAAACGGCGTGCCGATTCAAGCGGCCCTAAAAAGAGCTTCGAAAAAGCGAGCAGCGGTTCTTTACTGACACATAAAATAATAAGAAACGATAAGAGCACCGCAATGCCGATCGCTGCAGCAAACCGTATCAATTCAAATCTTTTTTCAAATGAAAGGCGTCCTATTAATTTCATCGTAAACATCCTGCAAGTTCATGTGCACCTTGCTTTTTTAAGCCGAGCATATACTCTCCCAACTCAGTTTCACTCACCATACCGGCATCCGGAAAATATGCGGTAATTTCACCGCCGTACATTACAACCAAACTGTCGCTGATTTCCAGAATCTCCGCCAAATCTGCCGAATTCACCAAAATAGCAGCACCGTTATCGCGCATTTCAATAATCTTTTGATGAATAAACTTTGCAGCGCCGATATCAACACCTCTTGTCGGCTGATCTGCGATAATACATCCTGCCGAGGTTGAAAATTCGCGTGCAATAATAACCTTTTGCATATTTCCACCGCTCAGCATTTTTACCGGCACATCGGCACTTTTTGTTTTAATCATAAATTGGTTGATAAGCGTATCAGCCCATTGTTTTATTTCATTCTTCTTTAGAATGCCCTTATGTACAAAGCGCTCATCTTCCGTAAAGACGGCAAATAAATTTTCTTGAATGGAAGCAGTTACCGCCGTTCCTACTTTTATTCTATCCTGCGGTATATAGGAGATACCTTCTTTTCTGATTGCAGCAATACTGCGCGATGTTATATCTTTACCGTTTAACATTACGCTTCCTTCAGTACAGTGCTGCAATCCGGTTATGGTATCGATCAACTCTTTTTGCCCGTTTCCTTCAACACCGACAATACCGAGAATTTTCCCCGCAGGTAAATCAAAACTCACATGCTTGAGTATGGGACGTCCGGTATCATCGTGCATACATACATCCCGCAATTTTAAGACGGTCTGTCCGGGAACGCTCGGTTGTTTTTCTATTTCCCAATGTATATTTTTACCGACCATAAGGTTCGATATTTCTTTTTCAGAAATTTCTCCGGCGGAATACACGCCGACGGAAGTACCGTTACGCAATACGGTTATCCTTTCGCATATTTCTTTAACTTCATTTAATTTATGACTGATAAATATAATCGTACATCCCGAATTCCGCAGCTCTTTTAATTCAACAAATAATTCTTCCGTTTCTTGCGGAGTTAATACAGCGGTCGGTTCATCCAAAATTAAAATGCGCGCACCTTTATATAACGCCTTCAGAATTTCTACTTTCTGGCGCGTCCCTATGGGCAAATTTTTAATCTTTTCTTTCGGGTCAATAACAAAATGATATTGATTGATAATTTTTTGAGCCTGTTCGTTCATGAGTTTTTTATGAATCAACGGGCCTTTTCCGGGTTCCATTCCAAGGCAGATATTTTCTGCAACACTCATCGATTCGACAAGCATAAAATGCTGATGTACCATACCGAATCCGTGACGAATAGCGTCAAGCGGGGATTTGATATGCAATTCGTTTCCATTATATAAAATCGTACCTTCAGTCGGTTGCTCAATACCGAATAATATTTTCATCAAGGTACTTTTACCGGCGCCGTTCTCACCGACAAGGGCATGAATTTCTCCGGCACGAACCGAAAAATTGACACGCCTATTAGCCGTAACACCGTTAGGATATATTTTTGAAATATCCTTCATTACTAAAATATCATCTGCCGTACTTTCAACATTCATTCGGATAGTCTCCGCATAAGCACGGAAAGTGAGGCCGGGGATTCCCAAAAAGTTAGTTATGTTCGAGACATCCCCAGCTTCCGTGCAATGCTTTTTTAATTATGGGCGAGCGGAATCAATATATGCTGTTATATCGGCTTGCTTCATACCGAATGCTGTCTTAACTGCAATCTTTCCATTTCTGATTTGGGTTTCATACTCGGAAATATGCTTGCGAACTTCGGCAGGAACTTTCGCCTGATACACTTCATTATCTGCAAGACCGACGCAACCTTCATTTATTCCCAATGCTACACGTTTCCCCCATACCAGTGTATTGCTTTGTATTTCTTTCATTGCAAGATACATGGACTTATCAACGCGTTTCAGCATGGAAGAGATAATGAGGTTTGATAAAACAGGATCGGTCTGCTTATACAGCATAGCCTGATCACTATCCACACCGATAATGAATTTATTCTTTTCCTTTGCAGCCTGCAGCGCACCTTCTCCGGCATTCGATGCGCACACAAAGATAATGTCGGCACCCATCTGATACTGTGTCAACGCAAGTTCTTTTGCTTTTGCAGAATCGCTGAAATTTCCGACAAAAGAAGAAATGATTTTAATATCGGGAGAAACGGTTTTTGCACCTTGTATAAAACCGACTAAGAAATCGAGGATAACGGTATTATCCATACCGCCGATAAACCCGATTTTCTTCCCCTTTGTCATTTCCGCGGCAAGTACGCCTGCAAGGAATGAGCCTTCATTCTGCTTGTATTCTATCGAATAGGTATTTTTAAACAGCCCTGCAGAATCGGAAGCATAATCCATTGCGGTATCGTAGACGATGATTTTTTGATTCGGATAATCTTTTGTTATCTTTGATACAAGCGCCTGCATTTGCCATGTTCCGCAAAAAATAATATCGTGCTTTTCATCACAAAGATCACGCAATGCAGGTTCCCATTTTGAGTCATCATACCCGACTTCAACTACCTTGGTTTTGCAATGCAGTTCATTTGCGATCATCTTCATACCGTTGTTTGCGGAATCATGGAAAGACTTATCTCCAAGGTTTCCATTGATGATCAGCGCGACACTCGGTTCCTTTGAACCGCTGTTCTCTTTTGCACCGAAAGCAAACATAGACATGCCTAACAGTACAAACAGACCGACAGAAAGAATCTTTTTCATACATCCTCCAATTGTTTTACGACCGATACGGTCTTGTTAATAAGTTCTTGCAAACTTACCGTTTTATTTCCTCGTAAATAGGTTATAATTTCATCGCCAAAAGGATCCGTCCAGTGATCTTCGATTCCCTTTGTACCTAACTTTGCACCGAGCGCAGCGCCCAGCTGTGCGGCATTACAATCGACATCTTGACCGCACATCGCGATATAGTGCATGACATCGTTAAAATTATCTTTGCCGAAATACAACGCAACTACTTCTGCCGCGGCATTCGGATACGCATGGATCCAGTTATACCGCTTGTATTTTTCTTCGCATGCCGCCCATGCCTCATAAAAATCCTGCTTCTTCATACACTGCGCTAATGCAAAGTGAAGCACGGAGGCATATTCAGAATCCTTAGGAATATAGGAAACGGCTTTTTCCAAACATCTCCGCATAGGATCTTCCCCGTATGCAAGGCTGACCAAAACGGCGTTAAACACCTCTCCGAGAATTCCATTCCCGTGGTGCGAAATTTTCGCATCGCGCCATGCAAGCAGTGCAGCCTTACGCGGATTTAACGGAGCTACCTGACCGCACACGGCACCCCGCATTTGTGCACCGATCCATTCACGGTAGGGATTCCTAAACAGACCGCTTTCCGGAGGATACATCCCTCTACGTAAATTATCCAATGCAACCTGTTCGGCAGACCAACCGCAGGGTATTAACTCCAGCCATTGGTCGGCAATATCGGCACTTGTCGGCATCCCCTGTGCTTTGCAGCACGCCTCGAGAAATGCAATTTCGTATGTTATATCATCATTGTAAGTATTCGGGTTACGCACATAAGTACGGATTTCACCGAATTTTTTCTTCAGCTGTGCCGTTGTATACCCTTCAAGCGCCGTTCCCAAGCCTCCGCCGCATAAACGGCCAAGCCACGCGGCCTTTGTTTTATCGTACAACACGGCATTCGGCAGTGTTTCCACGGTTGATTCGGGAAACTCGATTGCTTTTTCATATTCACTGAAGCTTTGATACAGCTTACTTTTCCAATAGTCACTTGAGGTATCGCTCGGGCACATAAAAAGGATATTAAATATGCGGGCAGTGATCCTTTGCAGCGCCTTCATATCATTCCGTTTTAGCGCATCAAGCCCTTCAGGAATCAACTCCTCTGCGGCACTCACATCGCACCCCAGCGCTTCTATGGACTGAACCGCGGCGATCACCACACTTTCAGGGGCATGAGAGCCGGGCACATGACTTGCCCAGTACACACGAAGCATATTGTCCACCTGCTTTTCAGCGGCATTCGACGCCTCCCATGTTTGCTCGTCTTCCGATAGCACCACCGGAACGGCATTTTTTGTTAAATCATAAATATATTCCCACGCTTTCATATCATCCTCGCATCGAATCCAACTTTATGAAAACATTTTTAGAAAACATTTTCATAACTTTACATACAGGATACACCCCAAAATTCCATCTGTCAAATGTTTTTTTTACAAAGTATCGAATTATCGGACAGTATTTTATTCGTGCGGAGGATTTAATACCCACCTTTTCTCGGCAACGCTCTGCGTCGGGGTTGTTGATTTACGGCGTTTCATAATTTAAAATCATTGGCGCCTGTTTTATCGCTGAGTTCATAAGAGTAGGTTTTGGACGAACATCTCTCAAAGCTCATCGAGTTTTGAGAGATGCCCAGCAATAATGAGGAAGGATAGACCGGCGCTGCAGAAACACGCATTCATTTCTACCGCGCCGCAGAAAAACTATTTATTCATAAATTTAAGCAGGTCGATAACGCGGTTGGAATATCCCCATTCGTTATCATACCATGATACTACTTTAAAGAAGCGCTTTTCGCCCGGGAGGTTATTCTGGAGCGTTGCCTTGCTGTCATAGATGGAAGAGCGTTTGTCGTGAATAATATCGGTGGAAACGATTTCTTCGTTGCAATAGCCTAAAATCCCCTTCATATAGGTTTCGGAAGCTTTCTTGAATGCTGCATCGAGTTCTTCGATCGAAGTATCTTTTGTTGCACGGAAGGTTAAATCGACAACCGAACCGGTGGGGGTCGGTACGCGGAATGACATACCGGTCAGCTTGCCCTTTGTTGAAGGCAATACTTCGCCGACAGCTTTAGCAGCGCCGGTCGTAGACGGAATAATATTGATAGCAGCAGCCCGTCCGCCGCGCCAATCTTTCATCGAGACACCGTCAACGGTCTTCTGTGTTGCGGTATAAGAGTGGATCGTTGTCATCAATCCTGTTTCAATTCCGAAACCTTCTTTTAAGATGACATGGACGATGGGAGCCAAACAGTTGGTGGTGCAGCTCGCATTGGAAACAACGTGATGCTTTGCGGGGTCGTATTCGTTTTCGTTGACACCCATAACGATTGTCTTAATGGGCTTTGCGGCATCGGCACTCTTGCCGGGTGCGGAAATAATAACCTTCTTTGCACCTGCTTCCAAATGGCCGTAGGCTTTTTCGTTTGTGTACAAGCCGGTGCTTTCGATAACGAGATCGATGCCTAATTCTTTCCACGGAAGTTGAGCGGGAGTTAATCCCTTGCCGGAAACACATTTAATTTCGTGACCGTTAATCACCAGTACATCATCGCCTTTCGTACCGATTTCGGCATTCATCTTGCCCTGTACGGAATCATATTTAAGCTGATAGGCAAAATACTTTGCATCGGTTGAAAGATCGACAACCGCAACGACATCAAATTTATCCTTTCCAAGCAAATTCTGTTCAACCAATGCCTGGAACACGAGCCGACCGATTCTGCCGAATCCGTTAATAGCTACTTTCATATTTATCTCCTTAGCAAGAATTTCGAACACACTGAGCACGACCTATTAGACAATGCTGCGGCTGCGCTTTGTGTTCTATAAATCTTTTTTTAACTGTAAATAAAAAGAGTACGGTTGTCAATATCGTATAATTCAGGACAGCCGCACCGGATTCTTCTTTAATATAAAAGATATTTCTTGCGTATGTCGCTGAACTGCTTTGTCTCTTTTTCGATACGTGTAAAATAATCCTGTGCGGTTTGCGAAGGATTGGTGAGCTGTGTACAACCTGTTAATAAATGCAAACCGCAGTATTTTTTACCTGCATTGTTTATCGTAAACTTGTCGGGATAGAGGCGCTTGATTTCGTAGAACATGGCGATTGCCGTTTTAACAGGGGCAAAACTGCGGCGGTCGGTAACGGCGATCTGTACTCCTCCGCAGAGCTGCCCCGTATAGAGCGAAAGCGAGGGGGTAAAAAATGCGGGCAAAAAGCGCACTCCTTCCAAGCCTAATCGGTTCAGTGAATCGGCTAAACGGTACGCATCGATGTAGGGCGCCCCGAGGTACTGAAACGGCATTGTCGTTCCCCGCCCCACCGAAAGGTTGGTTCCTTCAAATAAACAGACGCCCGCATACACGAGTGCTGTCTGCGGCGATGGAATATTGGGAGACGGCGGTACCCATATTAGCGGCAGCTCGTCAAAGTAGGTTGTTCTGTTCCAACCTTCCATCGGGATTACCGTTAAATCACAGCGAATACCGTATTCGGTGTTGAAGAGCCGGGCAAGCTCCCCGACCGTCATACCGTGCCGCTGTACGATGGGGAAATATCCCGTAAAGGAACGGTATTCAAGTTCCAGCATATTTCCTTCGACAGTATCGCCGATTGGGTTCGGGCGGTCGAATACGACAAATTGTTTTTTATGCCGCGCACATTCTTCCATCGCATACGCCATGGTGGAAATATAGGTGTAGAAACGAGCGCCGGCATCTTGAATATCAAAGCAAAGTACGTCGATATCTTTTAACATCTCCGGCGTCGGCCGTTTGGTGTTTCCGTAAAGGCTGTATACCGGAAGTCCCGTTCGCGGGTCGGCGCTGTGCCCGATGGACGCCCCCTCCCGTTCGTTGCCCTGTATACCGTGTTCAGGTGAAAAAAGCGCCGTAAGCTGCGCCGACCGGCTTAACAGCACGGCTGAGGGCGTTCCCTCGGAATCGATACCGGTTTGGTTGGTAATTAACCCTACCCGCTTCCCTGCAAAAACGGCGCGGTACTCCGGCAGCCGCTCAATCCCCAATTTCAGCCGATTCTCTGCCGTAGCTTCTTGGCATACAATACAAAATAAAAAGAAGAATACCGCCGCCGTCTTCAGTTGGTGTAAATGGCATACAGACGTTTTCATAAGGGGATACAACCCAAATATATTTCTCATTGGGAGTATTATAGAATACCTTCACGCTTTGTTAAACCGGTATGGAAATTTTCAATGTGATGCAGTATGCTTAGTGCTAAAGCACCCAAATACGGGTGAAACATATATCAGGAGGAAAAAATGAATACTGATACCACAAGAACGCGAAAGTTCTTTAACCGGATTACGGTAGCGGTGTTAGCCGTTATCGTATCGTTACTATGTACTGCGTGTCCTCAAAATGGGGGGGGGGCACCCGGCAACAACACGCCAAGCTACACACAGGTACCCTTTGCACAGTTAGACAACTACCTTAACACAACAGCTTCTGACAGCACGGTAAACTACATCGAAGTAACAGGGCTTACAAAAGATGCCGTAAGGGGAACTATTACCACGGCAAGTCCGCTCGGTGAAATTCTGAAAGCACATCCTTCCAAAAAAGTTGCACTTAAATTCGGCGGTAAAATAGAAGGTCTTACAAGTATGGGTTCTTGTTTTGACGACTGCGAGACCCTTGTACAAGTTTCCGGAATACCTGAAGGGGTTACGAACATGGGAAGTTGCTTTTATGGCTGTACAAACCTCAGACAGGCTCCGGTAATCCCTGAAAGTGTTGAGGCCATATATTTTTGCTTTTCCCACTGTACAAATCTCAAGCAGGCTCCGGTTATTCCGGCAAATGTTACGGATATGTATAAGTGCTTTTTGGATTGCGAAAACCTTCAAAATGTTGTTCTTAAATGCAATTATAATCCCGCAAGAGATAGCTCGAATAAGCCCTATTTCGAAGATACCTTTGATGGCTGCACGGCTTTAACGGCAGGCGGTATTAAGGTTCCTGCAGGACAGCTGGAAACGTACAAAACTAATGCAGACGTTATGGGCGTTACGGAGGATAAGTTTGCCGCCGAATAAGGTAAAACTTTTCGATATTTAAGAAAATAATCATACCCCCGACGCAGAACATCGGGGTATTAAAACCTCTGCACGAATCAAAAAATACTTTTGCCCGTGTTATTCGCGGGCAAAAGCTATAGCAGAAACCATCCGTTTTAAGTATACTAGCGCTTAACTATGGAAGATAAAATGCAGGAAATGGAGCGGATTCAAGAACTGCTCGACAATAGGCACTACGTAGCTTTAATTGCAGAACTCGCTGAGATGAATGCGGTCGATGTAGCGGAAATATTGGATAAAGAAAATGCGGCAAATGCGGTGTTTCTTTTCAGAATGCTTCCGAAAGACCTTGCCGCCGAGGTATTCGCACTCCTTTCGAGCGAGCAGCAAAGCGCATTTATTTCATCGATTACAGATAAAGAACTCGGCCCTATCCTGGACGAACTTGCGTTTGACGATGTCGTAGACCTTGTGGAAGAGATGCCTGCGAATGCCGTCAGAAAGATTTTAGCAAACTCCGGGGAAGAAGAACGTAAGCTCATCAATCAATTCCTCAAATATCCTCCCGACTCTGCCGGAAGCCTGATGACTATTGAGTACGTCAGCCTTAAAAAGACAATGACGGTAAAACAGGCGCTGGATTACATCAGAGAGACGGGGCTAAAAAAAGAAACGATTTATACCTGTTATGTGACCGATGCCAACAGAGTGCTTGAGGGCATCGTTTCATTAAAAGAGCTTGTGTTGGCGCCTGAAGATGAGCTAATCGAAAATATTTTTGAAAGCGAATGTATCTATGTAAACACCCACGATGACCAAGAAAGCGTTATTGCGGTTTTTAAGAAGTATGCATTCCTCGCCCTGCCTGTTGTCGATGCGGAAAAACGGCTGATCGGTATTATCACCGTTGACGACGTCATGGATGCTATGGAACAGGAAGCTACAGAAGACTTCCAGATCATGGCCGCTATGCAGCCGTCCGAAGACGCTTACCTGAACACCGGTGTTTTTAAACTTGCCAAGCACCGCATCGGCTGGCTGATGCTCCTAATGGTGTCGGAAACCTTTACCGGCAAGATTATCGAACACTACACTGAACTGCTGGCAACGCTTACCATACTCACTTCTTTTATTCCTATGCTGATGGATACGGGCGGAAATTCGGGCAGTCAGTCATCGACGTTGATTATCCGCGGTCTTGCTACCGGTGAAATTCAGCTGCGTGACTGGGCAAAAGTTTTGTGGAAGGAACTCCGTATTGCGATTATGGTGGGAGCGCTGCTCGGACTGACCATTTTTATAAAATCTTATTTTTTAGACGGTAAACCGATTCTTGTCTCTGCCAGCGTCGGTTTAACGCTTGTGGTAACCGTTACGATTGCAAAACTTACCGGCGGTCTTTTGCCGATTCTTGCAAAAAAGCTCCATATGGATCCCGCTATTATGGCAGGCCCGCTCATCACCACAATTGTAGATGCGGTCAGCCTTATCGTCTATTTTAAGATCGCAGGTTTCCTATTATTTTAAAAGGTAATATGATCGGGATTGTATGAAATGGTTTGAACGCTTCCGATACCGTACATTTTCTCAGACTGCATCCGTAGAGGAACTGTTGGTTGAAGTTTTTAGAAAAACCATTCATCTGTCTTCTGCGTTAACCGTTGTTTTTGCTGAACGCTGGTATACACTTACGATTGCCGGTATTGCCGCTATGAGTACGCTCTACTGTATTTCCGAATTTCTCCGTATACGCGGCTATGAGCTTGGTATCATTGCGCATATCACCCGTTACGCATCACGGAAACGTGATAAAGGGCGGTTCGTCTTAGGGCCGCTGACACTTGCCGGCGGGATACTCCTTGCACTGCTGCTCTTTCCCATGCATACGGCAAAGATTGCCATATTTGCACTTGCTTTTGGGGATGGGCTTGCGAGCCTTGTCGGAAAGCGTTTCGGTAGAATCCGATTAACTTTTTTTAAAGACAAAACCGTTGCCGGAAGTTTAACTTGTTTTGTAGCCGTGTTCCTTTCATCCTTTGCCGTCAGCGGGAATTTTTGGAAAAGCCTTATACTCGGTATTGCCGGAGCCGGTATCGAAATGCTGCCGCTTAAAGATTATGACAACCTTTTGATACCGGTTGCTATCGGTTTTCTTGCCTTACTTCTCCATGCGTAAGCTATTGCCACAAATAAAATTGATGAATTGCTTTCAGAAAAAAGAAGCCTGCTGCCAGCAGCGCCCCGATACCAAGCACGGTGAAAAACCATGAGCCGGTATACAGCAAGAGCGTATACGCAATTAGCATTATCAATAGCCGAATTGCCGCCTTCCGGTACTCGGTAATGCTGCGGTAGATACCGACCAGCAAAAACGATACGACCGCCAATGCGCAGACAATCCCGCTAAAGGAATAAAGAAGATAGCGATAGGAGCGGGAAAACGAAAAAAACGAGACCGTATGAATGGTATCGATCGGGATAACATGGGACAATGCAAACGCGATAAAACTCAGCAAGAAAATAATAGATCCCGTTTCCCGCGTAAAAGTCTTATGGGCAAAGAGACTTGAGGTTAAAAGTGCCAAACATGCCCCAAACCGGAAAAAGAAAATAATTCGCGCAACGGAAGCCGTAAAAACAGCTAAGAGCGGATACCGCACTTGCAACGGAAAAAGAAGCTGTAACGCTTCAACGGATAACGCGAAAATAAACAAACTGAAAAACGAAATCTCCAGCGCATGGGTTTTTTCAAAAAGAAAGAAAACACAAATAAGCAGTACTAACGCTATCAGCGGAAACGCAGTGATACCGATCATAACTGCATAATTATTATAGGCAAAAAACGGAAGCCTTAATAATCGAAAAGTACTTTCCGAAGCTGTCGGCAGTTCTGCGAGTAAATTGTGCGCGGCAATAACAATACAGCAGCTTATGCTTCCGACTACCATGAGCGCAGCAATACAAATACCGAAAATTAAGATTCTATTACGTCCGGCTATTGTCATAGAAGTTAGTATAGTTGGAAAACCGCTTCTCTGTCAAATATGCGTTCAGCCTTCTCCTAATGATAAGATTCCTAAAAAAAAGTCAACGAGCAAAAAAATTTTATTGCGGAAACAAATGTTTCGTGGTACACTGGTAATATCGCTGATTGGTACTCATTTATTCAAAAAGGAGGCTACTTTATGGAAAAACTCTTTCAGCTTCAAGCGCACAAAACAAATGTGCGTACTGAAATCATTGCAGGTTTAACCACATTCCTTGCAATGGCGTATATCCTTGCCGTTAACCCGCTCATTTTAAGTGATGCAGGCTTAAATCCCGGCAGCGTATTTACGGCTACCGCATTATCTGCGGCAGTCGCAACCTTGATGATGGCAGTACTTGCCAATCTGCCTGTTGCTCTCGCCCCTGGTATGGGGTTAAATGCTTTCTTCACGTATACCGTTGTTATCGGAATGAAGTATTCGCCCGCAATGGCATTGACAGCAGTATTCCTCGAAGGTTTGCTGTTTATTCTGCTTTCTTTTTTCAATGTACGGGAAGCGATCGTCGAATCGATCCCGATCAATCTGAAAAAAGCAGTTGCAGCAGGTATCGGTCTTTTCATCACCTTAATCGGTATGAAAAATGCGGAAATTATCGTTGATAACCCCGCAACATTAGTCGGTCTCGGCAACGTTACGTCGGGTCCCGCCCTATTAGGAATTATCGGCTTGGTGATTACTGCAGTATTGTATGTTCTGCACATCCCCGGCTCAATTCTTCTTGGAATTTTGATTACTACCGTAATCGGTATTCCGATGGGCGTTACCGTACCGTTCGGCGGTTGGGAAAATTGGTCAATCGTAAGTGCTCCTGCAGCTCCTATTTTCTGGAATTTTGATTTCAGCAATATTCTCAGCTTCCAGTTCTTTACGGTATTCTTCTCATTCTTGTTTGTTGATATTTTTGATACGGTCGGCACGTTAGTCGGTGTCAGCAACCGGGCAGGACTCACCGACAAGAATGGCAACATTCCGCGTGTAAAACAGGCATTGCTTTCCGATGCTGTCGGAACCGTCTTCGGCGCTATGCTGGGTACTTCTACGGTTACCAGCTTTGTCGAAAGTACTTCCGGTGTAGCAGCCGGCGGACGCACCGGTTTAACAGCGCTGACAACCGGTGTATTCTTCTTAATTGCACTGGTATTTTCACCGCTCTTCCTGCTTATTCCGTCAGCGGCAACAGCTCCGGCTTTGATTATCGTCGGATTCCTTATGTTGAGTGCGGCAGCCGAAATCGATTTCACAGATCCTACGGAAGGTATTCCGGCGTTCTTAACAATCGTTATGATGCCGTTTGCATACAGCATCGCCGAAGGTATCGTTTACGGTATCCTTTCCTACGTTATTTTGAAGGCAGCAACCGGCAAGTTTAAGCAAATCCCAATTGTTACATGGGTATTGTTTATTATCTTCATCTTGAGAATTGTTCTCCATTAAGCTATCCCACAATTAAAAATATAACGGGCATTCATACGAGGTATGCGTGCCCGTTTTTTTTACTTGCAAAAGATGCAAATAAGGATACAATATCTATTATGGATAAGAAATATGTATTGCTGATCGACGGTGATAACATCCCGCCGAGTTTTTTGGAAGCTATCATCACCGAAGTCTCTAAAGAAGGTGAATTACTGATAAAGCGTTTATACGGCGACTGGACAACACCAAATATGAATGGGTGGAAAAATTGGCTTGAAAAAATCCCCATTCGTCCGGTACAGCAATTCCGCAACGGCCCCAATGCAACCGATAATACCATTATCATGGATGCTATCGAGTTGGCCAATACCAATAAAAGCATTAACGCTGTTTGCATCGTTTCGACAGATTCAGACTACTACAGTCTTGCCCTTAAATTGCGGGAATACGGCCTCTATGTACTTGGTATCGGAAAGCAAAATGCTAAGGCACTTTGGGTAAATGCCTGCAATGAATTTAAGTATCTGGAAAACCTCGATAGTACAACAACTCCGGAAGAAGAGAGTCAAGGTTCCCCCTTTGATTCTCTGGAAAAATTGCTCAACCATGCCTATAAAAACTCACGGATGACGGAAGACGGATGGGTCAGTCTTTCCGATTTAGGAAAATCCATTAGGCGGAGTATGCCGGAATTTGACCCCCGATCATATAACCATAATACCTTACGGGAAATTCTTGAAGCTTTTCCCGATCAATATGAAATGACAACCGACAAACTGGTTCCCCCCAATCATTGGATTAAAGCAACGGAGCGACAAAAGAGCGATACGTTGAGTGGCACCATTAAGCGCTTTAAGGGCAACTGGGGCTTTATCGAAACTGCCGACCACGGCGATTTCTATTTCGGCCTTACAAACCTCACCAAATCATCCCGCCGCAAAAAGATTACGGAAGGAATGCCGGTGCGCTTCAAAGTATTTAAGGAACCGAACGCAAACGGAGAGAACCTTGCTGAAAGGAACGGCAAAGCAACGGATGTGGAACTCCGATAGAAAGGTTTGTTATATACTGCCATTACACATTCAAATATAAGGAGTTACAAAACGATGACTGCAACGACATCCTTATCAGATAAAAAAATGGGCATTAAGGATTTTATCTATGCGGGGGTATTCGGTGCAATATACATTGTGCTGATGATGATTATTATGATGGGATCTGCCGCAATCTCACCTATCCTCTATTTTATAGCCCCGCTGATCGTTGGATTGGTGTGCAGCACGGTGTATATGTACTGTATGCTGAAAGTACATAAGTTCGGTACGGCATTGATATTCGGCGTGCTTTTTACGGTTACGGCCTGTTATCAAAGTTTATATGCGATATTTTTTTCATTAGCAGCAGCACTTACGGCAGAATTGATTCTTTTCTTGGGTAACTATAAATCGCAGAAGATGTATCTGCTGTCCTTTGTATTTTTTAATCTGAATATGTCTGCGCCGACCATATTATTGCTCTTTAACTACGGACGGTTTATGAATCTTGCAGAAAAACACAGAGGCTTTGCCTATGCACAGTTGATCGCAAAATTAGCATTCAATGGGAAAATATGGTATGCCATTTTATGCTGCGCTGTTATCGGTGGAATAGGCGGAGCTTTTATTACAAAGAACCTCGTTAAAAAATATTTCGAAAAAAACGAAGCCGTATAAATAGCGGAAAAAGATATATTAGCAAGCGCAATTAGCTCTTCTACCGATATTTTCTATAGCACAGCAATGTTAGGTTGAATCGGATTCTATACCGATTTTTCAACAATGTATTCTATTTGCGGGAACTTTTGTTTAATTTGATTAATTAGAAAGCCGCTACTACCACGAACCATGGAACACCGAGAAAACCTTTGTACAATCGTATTTCAACCATATCATATATTTCTTTTTCCCCTTTCTTTTTTCAATTAAGCCGCCCGTATAATTTACGTTTAACCAGAATTGATGCAAAGGCAATGTCAACTTAACGTGAGTGTTAGAAGTTTTTCTTTACATAATTCAAATAAAAATTTATAAAATCATCTTTATTATAATTTTCAGTTTTATTCATAAACATTATATTACTAAATTCTAACCTACCATTTCCTAGAATATATTTTTTTGTATCTATTTGTTTCTTATAATTTCTAATAATCATATTTTTTTTCATTTTTTTAGCGAATAATTTTACACATCTATTTTGACTTCTTGCTAGTTTTAATAAAATTTTGTATTTTAATAATCCACCGCTACTAAAAAGAGGTGTGGATAAATCATCTAAAGTTTCTAATAATATAAGATTAGCATATTCGTTATTTAGTTTCAAGATTTTTGAATAGAGATTTCTCTTAATTCTAATTTCATAAGCATACAACCATGTAAATTCCATTATATAATCATATAAAAGTAGTGGATCATTTTCTATTACAAAAATAAAATAATCTTCCAGTATTTTTTTACATTTTATTCTATGAATATTTAAGGTATCACAGATTATAATTAAGGCTTCTCGTCGTCTGATATATGAAGAATCAAATAGCATTTTTTCACAAAATTTATAAATACAATCATTTTCATATTTTTTTAATATTAATTCTCGATATTTATGCGAATGAGTTACTGAATCACAAATAAATGAACAAGGACTTTCCGATGTATAAACAGCATCATTTTCATAACATTTTTCGAAGAAAAGATTTGTATCTTTAATTTGCAATAAGTCTTTGCATACTTCTTCCAAATACTCATCTGTAAGATAATAGGTATATTCTTTCACCTTTTGCATTAATTCATCTTTTTCCAATATTTTACCCTATTTTTATCCATACTAACAACTGGTTTGACTGCACACTCAGATTGACTGCGCCTCGACTATAGTCCTGTGTTATGTGATATTTCCATCTCCTGTAAAGCTTTTTTATAAAAAGAATAAAAATCATCTATTTTATAGGAACCATATATTTTTTCAAAGTAATTAATACTTTTAATATATTCATCTCTTGTGAAATCTTTAATCTTGTTTGCACCTTGAACATTTGTTATAAATATTTCAAAATTCATAGTAAAATTTTGAATACTGTCAGCTCTTATTTTTTGTAAGTATTTTTGATTTTTATTTAAGCCTAATACTTTCTTAGTAAGTTCTTCATCATCAAACAGAAGTATAGAAATGAAATTTATTAAATCAAAATCTGCAACAAGTAATTTCTTGAATTCCTTTGCTTTTTTACTTTTTAAATAAAATAATTCTGTTAGACATCTAGCAGTTAGTATAGGATTCTTTTTGTAATATTCACTAATAAAAGCTGCCTCCAAATATTTGCAATTACTTGTGCTTCGTTTTTTTGCAAATGTTAAAATTGCAACTTCTTTTTTATATAGAAAATCAGAGTATAAATATTCTGAAAATTTTTCCCAAAAATTTATTTCCTCCAATTTTAAGTCTATATATTTATAATCTTTGTCCTTAACATTCAGAGTTACATATAAATCAGTTAGAAATTCTATAATATTTGGGAAAATAAATTCATTTTCATTTTTTTGATCTATATCGATTAAATTATATAAATCAAACGGTATATTGAGAATTTCATCCTCAGAAAAATAATTATAGATTTCCTTGCTGTTGTATAATCTGCTGGAAAAAATTTTGATAAAATTCATTTATTCTATTATTCCTAAATACCCCAGTCGAGTATCCATATAACAAAGTAAGTATTTTTTTATTCATTATTCATCTCTCTATCCGCTTATAGTATATATCGCTTTAATCTTTTTATTAGGCCAATATGTATACTTTACTTTTTGAATGGATTGCTCTATAAGTTCTTCAGTTTCAGCCTGATAATTTTTATAACATTTTGTATAAATCAAACTTCCTTTATAAATTATCTCTATTGTTTTTTGTCCATCAAAAATTATTTCTCTAGATAGTTTTTCAGGATTTGCTTCATCATAAAACCATTCATGGGTTTTATTGTCCTCACATTCCTTCACCAATCTACCGGAATCATCATAATTCCGTCTTACGATAGTTGAACCAAAAGAATATTCAACCATAAGAGCTTCTTTCTTAATATCATTATATTCATATTTATAAAAGCCACCACTACTTGAACTTACAGATTTCTTATGTCCTTTATCATCATATGCATAAATCCACTCAGTTCCATCTGATGCAACCTCTTTTACAAGCTGCTTTCTTTCATTATAAAAGTATTCTGTTTCATCAATTTTGATAACTTTATTATTTACGGTAGTTGTATAAACATCCTTTATCAGCAATCCATCTTGATCATAAACATATTTCCCTGTTATTAATCGATGACTTACCGTAGTATCCAAAACAACTTTTGTCGCAAGAATTTGATTATTAGAATTATATTCCCAATATTGTTTTGTGCCGCCTTTTTCTTTTCCTGCACACATATAAATCATATTTCCATTTTCATCAAATTTATAAACTTCACATTCAGACTCAAGCTTTGCAAAATACAGAAACAAACAAATAAAACAAATGATAATAAGTGGGAAAAAACATACGGAAAGTATTAATATTCTTTTTTTCATTTTTTTTCCTTAGTAGCGGCTCAATAAGCCGCCGGTATAACTACCGCTTAACCTGCATTGCCGCAAAGGTAATGGTAGGTTGAAGCGGGTGTTATGTATCAAATCAATTATAATCATAATATAATTCAACAATATTCATTAAATTCTCTATCCTTTTTTGATAAATCCATTTACTTATATTCCGGCTTGCTTCTACGCCAAACTGATTTTTAACAAATTCAATCATGTTATTTTTGTAAGACTGCCACAAAAATTCTGTTTTCTTAATATCTGCTAAAGTAATTGTAAACTTCGGACCTTCAATTTGACCATCACCTATCAATGCATCTATTTTTTCTTTTATTTCAGTATACCTAGAAATTAAATCATTAATATCTTCAGTAGAGTTACGACTTATGGTATCCTGCATTTGTTCAATGATATCCAAAAATTCTTCTTTCTGTTTGTTTGATGATTCTATTGCCCATGCGATATAGCCTGAACCATCATGACCTTCTTCTGTCCAGATTTTTTGATCAACAAAATTAAAATATGAAGTTACTGCTTCATGAAATTTTCCCCGATTTTCATTTTTTATTTTTTCCTGAAATGAACTTACTCTTTTCTTTAAATATTCATTATTTTTATTTTCTTCTCTTATAGCACAGAAATTAAGTCCGTATCCGCTTGTAACATAGTTATCTATTCTAAATTCATGTATCTCATTTTTTTTATAATAACCATAGAAATCTTCTACTGCAAGTGTAAATTCTGCAGGAACAATTCCTCCACAAATTATCAACTGTAAAATCAGCTGAGGATTAGACTCTTCAAAACGGCTGTTTTCTCTAGATGCTTCTTCTGCAAGCTGCCAAATATAATAAGGATTTTTTTCTATATCTTCATCGTTATAAAACAAATCATATTTTTTACAGAATTTTTTTGAATCTAATGCCGGAAGCTCTGCGCATTTAGCAAGAAAATCAAGTGTATCAATAGCATGCTTATTGTTTTCCAAGCCTGTTTTTTTCAAATATTTTTTATAAACGTTTAACGCTTCTTTGGGGTTAGCTCTTTTAAAAGTTTCTGCACGGTAAACAGTTCTATCAAGGAAATAGTCCATTGCTTTCTCGTGTCCATTAACAGCTGCATTCCGTAAATATTTATAGGAAGCTTCCGGAGTATTTATATAGCGGTAAAATAATTCAAAGTCAGCATTAAAATTCCCCTTTTTTGAAAGTGTCAAAAACATTTGCAGAGCCTGCTCTTCATTGCCGGACTCGTATACTTCAATGGTCTTTTCAACAGTTATTTGATTTTGCTGTACTGATTGTGAATAGCATGATGCTACAATTATAACTAGAAATATTATAAAAACTTTCCTTTCCATTTTTTATTCCAAGTGCTCCAGTGTGGGTGTTAGGCATATTTTCATTGTAAAATTTCTCTATCTTTCTCAAATTTTAAGTCATATAAACTAATGTAGGATAATCAATATAGATAATTAAAATGAATATCAAGCATAAAAAAGCTAATAACACTATATCTACTAAAAATATTTTGTATTCTTTATCTTTCGCTCGAAAAATAATGCCTACAAGAAGAAATATTAATATAGATAATATATAAATCAAAAAAACAGAAAAAACGATTCCAATCCATTTCTGATCAGTATATGAAATTGAATCTATTTGGAGCCGATGAGCAATTGAAACAAAAATACTAATAAGCCCCAAAAAAAGACATATAAAAAATAATGTCAAATCTTTTTTCAGAATTTTAAAAACACTATTCTTTTTATCCATTCAAGCTCCATATCTTTATCACATAGGTTTAAATATAAAGTCCAAAATCCAAATAAGACAAAAAATATATTAAAAATTCTTACAAATAAATTATGACAAAAAACTTTTTTCATTCTTTCTTCCTAAAAAGCAGGCCAGTAGCCTGTCGCCATAACACCCTTTAGCCCTTTTCCATAATATCATAGAAACTACACGCCTTCAATCTAAACTGACACCTCTCCAAGCAGCTATATCCTTCTACCATAACACCCGCCGGAACACATCATCAACAGCCGGATTAGGCCTATGCTCTAGAATCCCTCGCCGCGCACCAATGCGACAACGCACAGAAACAGTGCGAAAAGCGTGTACACGTATTTACCGAGGTAGTACCAGCCGTTGCCGTAGCGTTTCTTTGCTCCGGTGTTGATTTCGTCCAATAGCTCATCTTTTTTCATTACCCAGAACCACGAAACAGCGCCGAGCACTGCACCGATCGGGATAATATATGTGGAGACCAAATCCATCCATGCGCCCCAGCCGCCGAGAATTGCGCCCTTGGTTTCTGCGATGGGTTCCATAAATACACCGATGCCGAAGGTGATGACGCCGAGAACGATAATCACTGCAGTTCGCTTTAAGCCTTTAAACGTATGCATCAGCGATTCGGCGACCACTTCAAGCATATTCTGCAAAGATGAAACTCCTCCGAACACGACGACGAGGTAGAGGATGATACCGAATATTCTGCCGCCGGGCATTTTTTGAAGAATGGAAGGGAGGACAACGAACAGCAAACCGGGACCGCCTGCAGGATCCATCCGATAAGCGAAACACGCGGGGATCATCACAAGGGCTGCAACAACCGCCGCGATGGTATCGAACAATGCGGTATTTTTTGCTCCCGCTACGCAGTCATGATCTTTACTTAAATAAGCGCCGTATACAATCATCCCCGATCCGGTAATAGATAATGAGAAAAAGGCCTGCCCCATCGCAGTTATCCACACGGACGGATTTTTTAAATGATTCCAATCGGGGGTAAATAAAAACGTATACCCTGCAAAAGCGCCGGGCAAAAATGCCATACGAACAGCCAATGCCGCAAACAAGATGAAAAAAAGCGGCATCATTATTTTATTTGTTTTTTCTATCGTATGTGCGCCGAGCACAATGGTCAGCAGCGTTACAATAATAATAACCGCGTGATAGGGTACAACGCTGAACTGCTGAAAGGCAAAGGATTCAAACCACTGTCCGGGTTCTACCGTCATAATACTGCCCAGTACGGACTGCATAAAAGCCTTGAGTACATACGCGATGATAACAGCATACCCGATAGCGATTGTGATTGAACCCGCCAAGGGCAGCCATCCGATTATCTTACCGATGCCCTCAAGGTCTTTGCGGCCGTGCTTCCATGCATAGGCATAGGAGCCGAGCGTCCCCGTACCGCTGCGACGGCCGATTGCGTATTCTGCGGAAAGTCCGACATATCCGAAAAGGATAACAAATAAGATATAGATGAGCAAAAAGGCACCGCCGCCGTTGCTCCCAAGCTTGTAGGGAAAACCCCACACATTTGCCATACCGACAGCCGAACCGACGCAGGCAAGAATAAACCCTATGTTGCTGACAAACCGATTATTTTTTCTTTCCATCTTTTACCTTTACCTCCGCGGCTTCGGCGTCAGCCGCTGTTTTCGCAGCAGCCGGTTCGGTTCTAGAATCGGACGCGCCTTTTTCCATCCGGCTTTCGGTACTGTCTGCCGTATCAGTCTTGTTCTGCACTTTACCGTCTTTATTCGGCTCTTCCTGCGCTTTCTTGATTTTTTCTTCAAGTTCGGCGAAAGCTTTGTTTTCAGTGCTTTCGGTAAAACGGGTTTTCATCTCTTCAATAAAAGAAAGCGCTTGGTCATACCGTTTGGAAAGAATCAGTATACGAACATAATTGAGTGCCGCTTCGGGGTTTTCCGAATCCTCATCGTACAGTTTTTTGTACATTTCACAGGCGCGTGCTTCATCGCCGGTTGCCGCAAGGCTGTAGGCATACGCTTTTGCAATCAGCACATTGCCGGGCGCATCTTTATATTGCCGTTCAAGAATGTTCTTCGCCTTTCCCCAATCGCCTTGCAGCCCGTACACTCGTGCCAAATTATACTCCGCCGCATTTTTATGCGCAGGATCCTTTGCCGCCTTTAGATAAAACTCCGCCGCTTTGTCGTACTTAGTCACCTCGGTATAGGCTTGAGCAATCTCAAAATAGGCTTTCGCCGTTTCGGAATCGACATTACCCTTTGCAAACAAACCGGCAGCGGTTATAAAAAAAACCAGTAAAAACAGTATGCTGTTTTTAGGCACCCGATCAGCAATATTGCGAATACCCTCGGCAGAATTAACAGCTGGAATCTGTTGAACCGTCGCTACTGCTGTCGATTGAACCGCTGTCTCATCGATACGCTTATTTATTTTGAAGCACCACATTCTCAATCGCTCTCAACTGATGCCGGTAAAGCCCCGCGATAGTCGCGCCGTAATCCGCAATAAGCTGAATCATATTCCGCGGATGCTCTGCTTCATCGACACCGTTGATTCTATCGCCCGCGTCTCCCAGCCCGGGAAGAATATAGGCCGCAGAATTCAGTGCGGGATCCATCCACAACGTGTATACCGTACAATTCTTTAAGGCCCGGGCTGCACACAAAGCGCCTTTGAGTGACGAAATGACATGGAAACAACTGATCGATTTCGGTTTCACTCCTTGCCGTTCAAGGTATTTGACAACGGTAATCAAACTGCCGCCGGTTGCATTCATCGGATCTGCAAAGATCAGGTCTTTTCCGTTCAAGTCTTCCAAATTGAAATACGACATATCCAAATTAAGGACATACTGCATATCATCGACTTTTTTTGTATCATCCCGTTTGATCTTAAACAATGCGAACGGGGTTACATAGCCGTGTGAAGAATATTCTTCAATCTCCTTGGACATAATCATCGACGGAAGGAGCGCACCGCGCAACATCACACACATGACGGTGTTTTCTATTTTATGATCGATGTCGCTGATCTTATGCACGGCGTAGTTCTGTACGGGAACGGTAACCGGCGTTTTGGAAATAAGATAGTTTTTGCTATCCTCGTGGCTCCCGCTATACGCAAGTTTGAAGAGCATTTCAAAGGCGCGTTGAGTATAATAGATGAATTCGTTATGACCGGTTTCACTGCTGCGCAGTTTTGCCATAACGCGGGAGGCTTCCGCATGGCTTGCAAAATCGGTATTGAATGAATAGACCTTGAGCTGGGGTACTTCTTTGCAGATTTCCTGCAAAATCTTTCCCATTTTATCATACAATGCGATAATCTCAGTTTCAGCTGCATCTTTTTCTTTTTTATCTGCGGCAGCATCAAGCAACGTAAATTGCTGCATTGTCTGATTATACAATTCATCCAATTTTTTAAGGTATGCATTATCCTTCGATGTTAAATACCCTTGTAGCGATTCCGCTTCCATAATAACTTGTTTCATATCAAACTCCTCTATTAAATTACATACATAAACGCGGTCAGCTTTTTAAAGCATCCGAGAACCTCTAAAAACTTCAGTTTTTTAGAGGTTTTCCTTAAACTTTTTGCGATGTATTTTTATAAATTATTACAGTATAACAATTTATAAAAATACTCGTCGGGCATCTCTAAAAATCTAACCGAGTTTTTAGAGATGCCCATCCGTGTTCACAAAAAAAAACGCCCTTAAAAAAGAGCGTTTAAAAAGATTCATTAAAATGAAACAATGGCTGCAAAGGGAAAGGCAACAACAGCGGAATACCTTCCCCATTTTTTCGAGTACAGAATTTACATCCAATGCCGAAGTGCAACCATGTTTTGTCATTTGCGCGATATTTTAATAGAATGAAAGCAATTGTGCAAGCCGTTCCTTTCCGATTATCTTCATAAAACCGGCAAGGCGCGGGCCCTGGTCTTTCCCAATCAACGCCTGATAGACGGCGGTAAACAGCGCTTTCGGTTCGATTTCGCACGCATGAGCTACATCATACAACGCAGTTGAAAAAGCCTTTTCATCAAGCGCATCCATCTGGGGTAACAGCTCATCGCGGATTTTGCAGAGTGCAGCGGTTTCGGATGTAGAAAGTTCCGCCTTGCCGCCGTCGGTACGCAGTGCAAACCGGAAGTCTTCCGGCGCACATTCGGTAATCCAATACCATGCGCACTTCGCCCGTGCTTCAAAACGCTCCCGCTGTTCTTCCTTCATATCCGGCAAAAGCTTCATGACCGCGGCGATGTCTCCGGCATTGATTTGTAAAAGGTTACAAAGGTGTCTGAACGGAATTTGATACGATATACAGGACGGCATCCCTTCAACCTGCGAAAGTTCATAGATGCGGCGTTCCTTCGCATACACCTCATCGTTTTTAGCCTTATCGACACCCCATGCGATACGCTCGGTTTTATCGTAATCCTCATAGGTTTTGATAACGTCCAAATCGAAGCTGATGGAAAACTCCGTGTTCGGCCTCGTTCCTGCAAACAAGTACCGTGCAATTTCGGGCTGATAAACGTTCAAGACATCGGAAAGACTGATGACCTTTCCCTTTGACGAGGACATTTTACCCGGCAAGCCCTTGATGCCGATAAAATCGTAGCGGAAGCTGACCGGAGCAGGCCAATCATATACTTCATCCGCGACAAGCCGCGCCGTGTCGAAAGAACCGCCTTGGCTGTGGTGGTCTTTTCCGGCAGGTTCAAAAACCGTCTTTTCAAACTGCCAGCGCATCGGCCAGTCAACTCTCCAACCGAGTTTTAATTCCTTTGAGGTGCGTAAGTCGGCCTTTTCCTGATGGCCGCAGCTTGTGCAGCGGTATTCCAATCCGTATTCGCCGTCATACGAAACAATCTCGGTAGTATCTTTACTGCAATTGCAGCAAAAAGCCGCGACAGGCCAATATTCTTCCGTTGCGGGAATTTTATGCTCATCGTCGCGGTAGCGGTTCAAACAGTCCTTTATTTTGTCACGGTTTTGCAGCGCTTTTTTCATCCCCTCGGCATACATACCGCTGCGGTACCGTTCAGCCTGATATAAAAATTCGGGATGAATACCGACTTTCGGCAACACCTGCTCCACATCCACTTCGTGATGACGCGCGTAAGACGTGTCTCGGCCGGTTGTGTCGGGTACCATTGTGATGGGATACCGCAGATAGTTTTGCAGCGTTTCTTTTCCGGGCATATTTTCAGGCACTTTGCGGAACACATCGTAATCGTCCCATGAATAAATAAAGCGTACCTTTTTACCGCGGTCGCGTAACGCGCGTACAACTAAATCAACCGAGATAATTTCCCGGAAGTTGCCGATGTGAACGGTTCCCGACGGCGTAATTCCCGAAGCGCACGTATATGATTCCAAATCACCGCGTTCGCGTATAATCTTCTCTGCGGTTTGATCCGCCCAATGTACTAATTTCTGATTGTTTTGTTCTTTACTCATATCATCCTTAGATTTAGCTTGTGAAAAATATTGCGGAATTGTATACTGCGCAGTTGATTATGTCAATTGAAAATGCTCTACCGTCAAATAGTTAGCATAGCTGTGCAGCGCTGCTGTACGCCGCCAATTCACGCCCTTGATTATAAATAATGCTGTAGAGGCAGGCGTCGAGCAACACTCCCGACAGTTCTTGCCCCATCGTGCGGATTTGCATATCGGTTTTATTTAAGAGCGATATAATACGGTACACGGTTTGCTCACTCCACTGTTTACTCGCCCGGCGATATTGGTCGATTGCTTTTTTCGAGGTAAAGCCTGCTTTTTTTAAGCTGAAATCGTCAAGCCCGCCGGTTTGCGCAAGATTGTGCCAGTCACGCAGCCGCCGAAAGCAGTAAGTAAGTCCCGCAATCAGCTGTACCGGCGAAGATTCTTTGGAAAGGGTCAGCTTTTGACGGATATTCAACGCATATTCCAGATTGGCATTACTCAGCGCATCAAAAAGCGTAAACGGCGTTTCTTCTTTGTTATGAGCAAGCAGACGTTCAACAGTCTCCGCCGTCAGCGTTGTTCCCGGTTCAAAAAAGAGACTGATATGTGCACAAGTCGTTTTTAACGCCTCGGTGTTATTTTCTACCAGTTCCAGCAGAACCTCGATCGCATCCTGCTCAATACCGATCTTCGACTGCGCAAAAAAACGGCGAATCCACTCCTGTTTTTTATTTTCAAACAGTTCCCAGAATATTTTTTTATGATCTTTGGGAACAAGCGCTTCAATCTTTTTATCGATACCGATTTCATCGGAGATCAGCACCAAAAAAGCGCCGGCTTCCGTAGGCGTCTGTTCAGCCCACTGCGTAAGCGCCTGTATATCTTCCTTTTTCTTGATTGCTTCCGCGTTTCTGACAACGGCAAACCGAGCTTCCGCGAACAAAGAACCGTTTTGAACGGCATCCAGAACAACCGCTATTGAAGTATCCGCTGCATAAAAGAGATGATTGTCGAGCTGTCCGTATTTTTTTTCCGCACTTTTCCGGAGCGCTTCAAGCGCATCGTTCCGTTCCCCCAATTCGGGACCGGTAAAAAGCCATAAAGGAACACTCATCGTTTCGCGTTATTCCTCTTCAAATTTCGCGGCAAAAAGCTGTTCAAGCGCGGCAACTGCTTCGGCTTCGTCGGCGCCGTCGGCAGAAACGGTCAGTTCGGTTTTATACCCCGCTGCCATTGTCATTACACCCATAATGGATTTTGCATTGACGGTAAGGCTTCCTCTTTCAAACATAATATTCGACTGGAACTTGTTTGCCGTTTGTACAATCAACGATGAGGGACGCGCATGGATGCCGGCGCGATTTTGCACAACAATCTTCTTTGTTACCATAGATATTTTCCTTAATAGGTATCATCCGCCGAATAATAAGGTACCCGGCTTGTATCGCTTTCCATCCAGCGCAGAATATTTTGATTAAATTCTTTCGCAGAATAAACGCCCATACTTTTAAGCCGCTCGTTCATTGCGGCTGTTTCTAAAATAATCGGAATATTTCGTCCTGATTTTACCGGTATTTCCAAGAGAGGCAGCTTTACATCCAATATCTCGGTGGTAAGTTCTTCGGTACCGATGCGGTCATATACTTTATGTGAATCCCATTCTTCCAACTTAGCCACCAGCTGTATCTGCTTTTGTTCCCGCACGGAGCGGACTCCGTAAAGCTGCATGATATTGATAATGCCGAGTCCGCGTATTTCCATGTGATGCCCGATTGTCTTATGAGCGCCCCGCCCG
Organism: Treponema sp. OMZ 838; assembly: GCF_000775995.1. Classification (NCBI taxonomy): domain Bacteria; kingdom Pseudomonadati; phylum Spirochaetota; class Spirochaetia; order Treponematales; family Treponemataceae; genus Treponema; species Treponema sp. OMZ 838. The sequence goes on from NZ_CP009227.1 coordinate 733,879, forward strand.
ATCAAGCTGTTCCCGTTGATACAGGTAATTTCGACAACATCGTCAACCACTAATCGGTGTCCCCGCTCTACAAGTTCAAGTGCCGTTTCGCTCTTACCCACCCCCGAATCACCTAAAATGAGGATACCGAGGCCATACACTTCTACCAGAACGCCATGTATCGCTACAGTCGGAGCGAATACATTGGAAAGAACACGCATCAGCCGCACGGAAAGCGCACTGGAGGAAAGATCCGTTTGCAGCACGGGGCACCCCGTTTCCTGTGCCAGCTCTAAGAACACGGGAGGAGGAGGAATATTGTGAGAAAAGATACAGCAGGGAATATCGTAGGTCATCATTTTTTTTATATTTTCTACGGTATTGCTTTCGATAAGTGTTTGTAAATAGGCGCACTCCCCCCTACCGAACAACTGAACACGCTGATAAGCAAAAGAATCAAAGAAACCTGAAAGCGCAAGGCCGGGACGGTTTAAATCCGCAACGGTAATACTGCGCGTCAACCCGTTTTGTCCGCACACGCAATGCAGGTGAAGAGCATCGTGCTCCGTTAAGTCGAGATCGAGTAATTCAAGTACCGTTAAACTCTTAGAAAGCATGTATAAGCCTTTGTAAACGCGCCGATTACCCTAAACTCAATCTTTCAAGGCTTTGAGTTCGGCTTTGAGCGATGCGCTTTCGCGTGATTGACGCGCAAGGCGGTCGGCAAGAAGGCGCGACAAAAAGATACCGTAATGGGGATAAGATTCTATCAGCTTCATAAATTTCATCTTAGGCACTTTCACCAACGTTCCCTTTCCGATTGAGACAATCGTTGCCGACCGCGTATCATTAGTAAGAAATGCCATCTCTCCGATAAAGATATCCGCCGGCGTCAGCACCGTTAACAGCGTATTATTGACATAAACGGCATAGCGGCCTGACCGGATATAAAAGAGGTTATTCGATTCGTCGTTTTGACGGCATACCACCTGCAAGTGATTAAAATGAAAGGTTTCCTGATCCCGCAAAATCGCCGGTGTGAGATTTGCACTGTTTTTCTGGTTCGGTACCTCGAATGAGACCTCGTTTCCCGCATCATTATAATACAGCTCTTTTACAAAACTCTGACTCATCTTAATACCCATCCCGTGCAAACCTGCCTCAAAAGGAGCATCAAGCGCAGAACGCCAGTCAAATCCCGGTCCATCGTCTTTGATGGTAATCCGTGTGCGTTCAGGAGAAATATCATACGTAATGAGCACTTTTTTCGTTCCGACAACAGGATCCATCCGCTTGATTTTAATCAACTCAAGTACATCCTTTCCCTGTTTGAGCCATTCGGTTTTTTCATCATAACTGATATTGCAATTCCCGTGTTCTACAGCGTTCAAGAGCAGCTCCATCATCGCACCCTGAAACGCACTCCGTTCAGCCTCGTTAACGCGGTCGGTATTATAAAGATAAGTGGAAATAAGATTCGCATAGAACATAACTTCAAACGGGTCTGTATCGCTGGTAAAACTGCCGTGTTCAAGATCGTTCGCCGGATGACTCATACCGCGGTTAACTAAAAAGTGTTCGTGATGATTTAAAATTTTAATAATTTGCGCAACATACTGTTCAAATTCCTTGCGCGTTAAAACGAATAAAAAGTTAGGCTCTTTCCGCTGTGTCAGTGTTGCTTTTTGCTCCTGTGAATCGGTAATTGCAATAACGCCTCCGAACAGCAGCCACGGATCATCTTTTACGATTTTAAGGCACTTCTCTGCATGAACAGACGAGTCGCCAAAATCGATAATCTTGATTTCCGGCATCTCATATCGAAAAGCAGCAAGCGCTTCGGTATAACTTTGTAATTGCTGCGAAATAATACTAAAGTTTGACTGCTTACATGCCTGCTGCATCGCCTCTACGGTGCTTACAATGGTACTGACAATCGGAATCTTCTTCATAACTTTTACCTTTTTATGCGAAATTTTAGCTAAAATTTCGCACAACTTTTGTAGAAAGACGGGCAAACGCATCAGAAATAGTTTAAGCGCTGCCTTTCATGCAAAATTTTGCTAAAAATTTTGCACATTTTATTTGATAAGCGGAGCAAACACATCAGACAAATAAATATGAATCGCAAAATCAGGAGATTGGGCAAGCATTTGAATCGCGAAGAGATTCAACTCTGCTTGAACAGTCTCCTGATTTTGCGGGGAGATTCAAAAAGGAGTCTGATGTGTTTGTCCCAGCTTGAAGAGAGTATAGCATAATTTTATTTTTCGTGCTACATTTCGTTTCGTTCATGGAAAACCTATCATTTTTGCCGGGTAGTCCGCTTCCTGCCGGTGCTGCCGTCTATAGCGACGGTGTGAATTTCAGTATCTTTTCCCGTAATGCCTTTTCGGTCACGTTGGATATCTTTGCAAAACCCGAAGATTCCGCGCCTTGTTGTTCATACACTTTTGACCCTCAGACGAATAAAACAGGCGACATCTGGCATGTCTTTGTAAAAGGACTGCCGAAAAATGCCTTATATCTTTACCGCGTTGACGGTCCCTTTGCTCCTTATGAAGGAATGCGCTTTAACGCCGATAACTATCTGCTCGACCCATACTCGCGGGGGCTTGCCAACACGGAATCCTTTAACGGAAATTTTTCCACGCAAACACCGCCTGCCCATATAGACGGCGACTTGGCTTTCTTAACCGAACAGTCAGCTGCTCATTTTCCTAAATGCATCGCGGTAGCTCACGATGATTTTGACTGGCAGGGCGACCATCCGCTCAATTATCCGCTGAAAGACTGCATCATATACGAAGCGCATGTAAAAGGGCTTTCGTGCCATCCCAACGCACCGCAGCAGCACAAGGGAACCTATCAGGGTATCATCGATACCATCCCTTATTTGAAAGAACTCGGTATTACCAGTATTGAATTGCTGCCCATTCAGGAATTTAACGAGCATGAACTCACCAGAATAAACCCGCGGACAGGCACCGTGTTAAAAAATTATTGGGGATACAGCACCATCGCCTTCTTTGCACCTAAATCGTCTTATGCTTCCGACCGTGAAGGTGTTGGGGCGGTATTCGAGTTTAAACGGATGGTACGCGAACTGCATAAAAACGGCATCGAAGTGATTCTGGACATCGTATTTAATCACACAGCGGAGGGGAGCGAATTCGGCCCGACCCTTTCGTTTCGCGGCTTGGACAATACCATCTATTATATACTGGAAGATAATGCACGTTATTACCGCAACTACTCAGGCTGCGGCAACACCTTCAACTGTAATCACCCGATTGTGCAGACCTTTATCTTAGACTGCCTGCGGTACTGGGTTATTGAAATGCACGTCGACGGCTTCCGATTCGACCTCGGCTCCATTTTAGGCAGAGATCAAAAAGGAAAGCTTATGGATAATCCGCCGACCATCGAGCATATTGCTGAAGATCCTATATTAAGAAAGACAAAGATTATCGCAGAGGCATGGGATGCGGGCGGCGCCTATCAGGTTGGAAATTTCCCCGGCGGCAGGTGGGCTGAATGGAATGACCGTTTCCGTGATGATGTGCGGTTCTTTTGGCGCGGTGATTCTTTCCATGCCAAGGAACTTGCGACGCGCGTAACCGGTTCCGCCGATTTGTACTCCGGCAACGGACGCAAGCCCTTCCATTCCATCAACTTTGTTACCAGCCATGACGGCTTTACCCTTTACGATTTATTAAGCTACGATAGAAAACACAATGAAGAGAACGGCGAAGACAATCGGGACGGCAGTGATTCCAATTGCAGCTATAACAACGGCTTTGAAGGAAAAACCGAGAACACCCGCATCGAAACCTTACGGAAGCAAAAAGCAAAAAATATCCTGCTAACGCTCATTTTATCGCTGGGAACCCCGATGTTGACTGCCGGAGATGAGGTACTACGAACTCAGAAGGGAAACAACAATCCTTACTGCCAAGACAACGAGATAAGCTGGTTCGATTGGTCGCTCACACAAAACAATGCCGATATATTGGTATTTGTAAAAAAATTGATTCGCCTGCGCAAACAGCATCCGGTATTTTTGCGTTCGGAATTTTTAACGGGTACACAATCAGACGGGCGGCGTAAGCAGGATATCAGCTGGTATGATGCACAGGGCAATACCCCCGATTGGAACCAGCCTTCGTCTTTTTTAGCATATTTTCTTGACGGTTCCACGGCGGAAACGAGAGCCGAACGCGATGATAACAGCTTTTACATCATATTGAACGGCGGCAATTTAGACGTTACCGCGACACTCTGTCCTCCTCCGCAGGGAAAGCATTGGTATCGACTAATCGATACATCCTATCCGGCAGGGGAAGATTTTACCGCCCCCGAACAGGCGCCGCTTTTGGAAAATCAGCAAAAATATGTTGTATTAGCCGCGACAGCCGTCGTGTTAATTCTGAAATAGCGAGGTAGATTATGTCTCAATTAAAAGAAACCTTACGGGCAAGCATTTTAGGCAAGCTGAAACGGAATTTCAGCAAGGACATATCCGAGGCAACAATACGTGAACTCTATGATGCCGCGGCAAGCAGCGTTATGGATAGCATTCAGCCCAACATATCCGCAACCAGAACCGCGCAGGAGCAGCCCGATGTACGGCAGATGTATTATTTCTCCGCCGAATTTTTGATGGGGCGGGCACTTTCCAATAACTTGAACAACACCGGTATGCGTGCTGTGATGGAAGAACTTTTAACGGAGCTTTCCGCCTCGTATCGGGACATCGAGGATGAAGAACCCGATGCAGGGCTTGGAAACGGCGGTCTCGGTAGGCTCGCCGCCTGTTTTTTGGACTCGCTTGCAACGCTCGACTACCCCGGACACGGCTACGGTATCCGCTACCAGTACGGTATGTTTGAACAGCGGATTGAAAACGGGTATCAAGTAGAATACCCCGACAACTGGCGGCGCTACCGCGATCCGTGGGAAGTACGCCGCGACGATTTGGCGGTAACGGTGCACTTCGGCGGCACCCCGATATGCACCCAGCAAGCAGACGGCACCCTGCTCTACCGCTTAGAAAATGCCGAGGAGGTTATCGCAACCCCCTATGATATGGCGATCATCGGCTACGGTACCAAAACCGTCAACCGCCTGCGCCTTTGGGAAGCATCCTCTCCCGACGGCTTCGATCTCCAGCTCTTTAACAATATGGAATATACCGCTGCAGTTGCAAAGCAGAACTCCGCAGAAAATATTTCGCGCGTATTATACCCCAACGACAGCGGCCCGTCGGGAAAAGCGCTCCGCTTAAAGCAGCAGTATTTTTTCACTTCTGCAAGTTTACAGGATTTAGTGCGTTCATTTATCCATAAACACGGTACGAATTTCGCCGACTTCCCGCGCTATAATGTTATCCAGCTGAACGACACGCACCCCGTCGTAGCAATCCCCGAACTGATGCGCCTTTTGATGGACGAACACCACCTCGGCTGGGATGCGGCATGGACGATTGTTACTCAAACATTTGCATACACAAACCATACGATTTTAGCGGAAGCGTTGGAAAAATGGCCGATAGAGATATTCCAAGGGTTGCTGCCGCGCGTGTATCAAATTGTAGAAGAGATAAACCGCCGCTTCCTACTAGAGCTGCGGGAAAAATATCCGAACGATTGGAAAAAACACAACAAGATGTCCATTATCGGCGAAGGGAAAATCCGTATGGCATGGCTCGCGATTGCCGGTTCGTTTTCGGTCAACGGTGTCGCGGCGCTGCACACCGAAATTCTTAAAACCAAAGAGCTTGCCGATTGGTATAATCTGTATCCGCAAAAGTTTAACAACAAGACAAACGGCGTTACACAGCGCCGCTGGCTTTTAACTGCAAACCCCGCGCTTTCGGCCTTTATTACAAAGCATATCGGCGACGGTTGGATTAAAGACCTTACGCAGCTGCGGCAGCTTGAAAAACTGGCGGATAATCAGGAAGCATTACAAGAATTAATCACGATAAAAAAACACAATAAAGAGCGGCTTGCGGAATTCCTCAAGCGGACGCAGGGAGTTGTGATCGATCCCAACTCGATTTTTGACGTACAGATAAAACGGCTCCACGAATACAAACGCCAGCTTTTAAACATCCTGCATGTGATGACGCTCTATAACAGAATTATCGAAGACCCGACGTATGATCCTATTCCGCATACCTTTATCTTCGGCGCAAAAGCGGCGTCGGGCTATCGGCGGGCAAAGCTCATCATTAAGCTGATTAATACCGTCGCTGACCGCATCAACAACGATCACCGTGTACGGGGAAAATTAAAGGTGGTATTTGCGGCAAACTATTGCGTCTCGACTGCCGAAAAGATTTTCCCCGCTTCGGATATTTCCGAACAGATTTCTACCGCGGGTAAGGAAGCGTCGGGAACCGGTAATATGAAGTTTATGCTGAACGGCGCAATCACGCTCGGAACACTGGACGGCGCCAACATCGAAATTGTGGAAGAAGTAGGCGCTGAAAACGCCGTTATTTTCGGCATCACCGCCGATGAGATTCACACGATTGAGCACGAGCACAGCTATAATCCGCAAGAATACCTTAACCGTAATCCTGCATTGGCGAGGGCATTGACCCAGCTTATCGACGGGACGTATACGCCGCCCTTTGACAACAGTTTTAGAGAATTGTATGATTCGCTGGTATACGGCGTGGAAGGTCAGCGTCCTGATGTTTATTACGTGCTGGCGGACTTCGATGCTTATGCGGCGGCGCAGGAGCGGATTGTCGAATACTACCGCGACCCGATGAAATGGGCTAAGATGTGTCTTCTGAACATCGCCCGATCGGGTAAGTTCAGTTCAGACCGTACCATCGAAGACTATGTGCGGGATATCTGGAAGCTGGAAAAAGTGAGTGTCAATTAAGGGGAATGTCGAAAAAGAAAACACTTTTAAGACATCGCCAAAAATGGGAGAAAATAGATTATGGAAAGAACATTTGTAATGATGAAGCCCGGTGTAGTTCAGCGGCGGATTGCAGGAGAAGTGCTAAGCCGCTTTGAAAAGAAAGGGCTTAAACTGGTTGCCTTGAAACTGATGCGTATCAGTCCCGAACTTGCAAAGAAGCATTATGCCGAACACGCCGATAAGCCGTTCTTCGGCGAACTGGTGCAATATATCACCTCCGGCCCCGTGGTTGCGATGGCTTTTGAAGGCGATGAAGCCGTTGCCATTGTGCGGAAACTCTGCGGAGCAACAAAGGTTTTGAATGCGGAGCCGGGAACCATCCGGGGCGATTATGCCTTGCATACCAATATCAATGTTGTCCATTCGTCGGACTCTGCCGAAAGCGCCGCGCGGGAGCTTGGCCTGTTTTTTCAGCCGGAAGAATTTTTCAACTGGGAAGACGGCAATAAAGATTGGTTTTAGCAAAAGCGGGGGTTCAGTTCGTTTGCTTTAACTGATAAACATTGATCACCTTTTAACACTCAATCAGCGTACCCCCGCATGAATAAGGATTAAAAATGCTTGAAAAAATTACCAATACGTTTAGCGGCATTGTCCGCAAGATAAGCGGCAAGGCAACCATTACCGAAAAGAATATTGAAGAAGCGGTAGAGGAAATAAAAATTGCGCTACTCGAAGCGGATGTCAACCTCCGCGTGGTGCGCCGCTTTATCAATGCAACAATAGAAGAAGCAAAGGGAGAAACCGTATTAAAATCGGTTAATCCCGGTCAGCAGTTTATCAAGATTGTCCACGATAAAATCCTGTCGTTTTTAGGCGATGAAAAGAAAAGCCTGCAACTGAAAGGCCCCGACACCCAGTCGGTTATTCTCTTCCTTGGTTTGCAGGGTTCCGGTAAAACGACATCCGCCGCGAAACTGGCCGCCCGGTTAAAGAAAGAAGGCCGTAAGCCCCTGCTCGTTGCCTGCGACCTCGTCCGTCCCGCAGCTGTGGAACAGCTCTCCTCTTTAGGGGAGCGTATCGACGTGCCGGTGTATAAAGAAGACACCAAGGATGCGGTACGGGTTGCACAAAACGCGGTTATCTATGCACGGAAAGACGGCTTTGATACCGTTATCGTCGATACGGCGGGACGGTTGCAAATCGACGAAGCGATGATGCAGGAGATTGCTGCGGTAAAAAAAGCAGTAAATCCGGTAGAAACCCTCCTCGTCGCCGATGCGATGACGGGACAAAATGCTGCCGAGGTTGCAAAAGCCTTTGATGAACAGGCGGGGCTGACCGGTGTTATTTTAACCAAGTTCGACTCCGATGCGCGCGGCGGTGCGGCACTGTCGTTAAAAACCGTAACCGGTAAGCCCATCCTGTATGTCGGTGTCGGTGAAAAAATCGAAGACTTTGAACCGTTCTATCCCGACCGTATTGCCGGAAGAATTCTCGGTATGGGTGATATTGTTTCGCTTGTCGAAAAGGCGCAGGAAAACATCGATGCGGAAGAGGCTGCCCGTTTGCAAAAAAAGATGGCGACGGAAACCTTTACCCTTTCCGACATGCTCGATCAGCTTGAAAATGTCGAAAAGATGGGCTCGATTGAATCCATGCTCGATATGATGCCGGGTCTTGCCGGTCAAATTTCCGCCGAGGATATCGACAAAGCAGGCTTTAAGCGACAAAAGGCGATTATCCAATCAATGACGCTCAAAGAGCGTGAAAATCACCACATCATCGGACCGCCCCGCCGCAAGCGTATTGCGAAAGGTTCCGGTACCTCCGTTGCCGAAGTAAACAAGCTGTTAAAGCAGTTTGAAAAGACCCGTCAAACAATGCGGAAGGTCGCAAAGAGCAAGGGGCTTCAAGCGCGGCTTATGGGACTGATGGGGTAAAAATCTGCTTCCATAAAATTTTTTTAAAGGAGACCTCTATGGACAGTGTATTAAAAAGAGTTTTGATTCCGGCTATTCTCTGTGTAGTCTGCCTCACAGCCTGTACGACATTGCCGTCTAAGGCATTGTACACGGAACCGGCAGTTGCAGGGGTTACGGTTAATACAACAAATAATCAGTTTGACGTTGTATACGCTATTGACTCTTGTGTAATGCCCAAAGCAAAAGACGATTTTATTAGTTTCAAAGTCGATACGATGCTGTATACCTACCGGTTTGATTTTTCCGTCAATAACGGAATGAAAACTATACTTGACCGCTTTTTCACCATAAGCAATATAGCTGATTCCCAGCAGAGGCAAAACGGTCAGCGTTACCTTGGTGAAATGACCCTCTATGCTTATGCATTATCAGAAGAGACGATAAGCAGACTTATTGCCAAAGGAAAAATTGCAAATCATGTACGGTTTAGCTTTTTACTGAAAGACGGAAAAAAATATCTGGTGCTCGATGGTTTTCAGGTACAAACCCTCGATGGAAAATTAGCAGTTGACGACTTTATCGATAGTATTCCATTTCATTACGGCGATATAAAAAAAGTATATGACTTCTTTAATGATGCGGAAGGACTCGAAGCAACACGGCAAAAGCAGTTGCAAATAGCCCTTGCAGCAGCGCAAGCTGAAAAAGAAAGACAAGCGGCACAAACAGAACCGGGAAACACGGACGTTATCGTAAATTCTGAAAAATCTTCTACCGAAGCCCAGTAAAAACCAGCCATTTTCTTTCGCGTGCTATATAACTTTCTTATCAAGGCTCTGAGAACTGCTACGAACTGATGTTTTTAGCAGTTCTCTACAAAATCTTGACCTTGCATAAGGAGGTTATATGAAGCGTATACTATTCTTACATCAGGCAAAAAATATCGTACGTAAAATTTACAGCGATCTCTTGTTTCCGCAACCGTGCCATCTGTGCGGAAACGTAAGTGAAGCAGGATTGCCACTCTGTAATCATTGTATTCAAACCGAATTCCTACCGTATATCGCTGCTGATGCAGAACACTCACAACAAACCGAAGCCCGCTGTAGACAGTGCGGAAAGATACTTATTTCCGAACATGAATATTGTACCCATTGCAGGCCGGCAGAGGATGATACGGAAAGGCAAAAACCAGCCTGCGATCGTATTTTTACGCTTTTCCCATACATTGGGCTTGGGCAAAAATTGCTGCCTGTGTGGAAGAACAATAATATCCGCACTTTTTCCACGGTATTTGCACCGCTTATCCACCGTTTTCTCACAGGATATCTGGAATTGATGAATATTCCGCTTGTGCCGGTACCGCCGCGCCCTCAAAAATTGCAAGAGAAAGGCTGGGATCAAATTGAAGATCTTGTAAAAGATTTATCGGTTTATCCGGAACTGACGATACATCGATGTTTAAAGCGGCAGAACGGCATTCCGCAAAAGAAGCTGTCCAAGACAGCCCGTGCAGTGAATTTACAGGGAAAAATCGAACTCTCGGAAAATACCGTCCCAGATAGGCTCATTCTGCTCGACGATGTAATGACCACCGGTGCAACACTCGAAGCTTGCGCACGTACATTAAAGGCAGCAGGCTGCACAGAAGTTTACGGTCTCTGCCTCTTTTTTGACTAAAAAGGAGCTAAAAGAAAAGCCTCTAAAAACTCAAGGTTTTTAGAGGCTTTCAACTTCAAAGACGTATCTTTTAATTACGCCGTTACGCCTATACTGTTACTTCAGGAGTAGCTTTTGGGGCATTATTGAGCAATAAATCACCGGCACGTTTTTTCCCGGAAAAGAAGGTAATACAAGCACCGGCAATGTAGATTGTAGAATAGACACCACTTGTCATACCCACCAATAAAGCAAGCGCAAAGTCTTTCATATTGCCGGAGGTAAAGACATAGAGCGACACAGCCGCAAGCATTGTCGTAACGGTGGTGATAATGGTTCGGCTCAGCACTTCGGTTTGGGCAAGATCCAAAACGTCAACCAAAGAAAGCTTCGGATTAAGCCGGATGTTTTCGCGGATACGGTCAAACACAACAACCGTGTCGTTGATTGAATACCCGACGATCGTCAAAATTGCCGCAATGGTGGTGGAATTGAATTCCATCTGCGTCCACACAATAAAGGTAATCATAATCAAAACGTCGTGAACCAACGCAAGCACGGCGCCTAAAGCAAATGTCCAGCGGAACCGTATGAGAGCGTAAATAAAGATTAAGAATAACGCCATAATTACCAGAACCACCGCTTGGAGAGCAAGTGAACCGGAGAAGCGAGATCCGACAAAGTCGGTACTTAATACGGCAAAATTATCCGCTTCATAAGCAGCTACCAATGCGGTGTTAATCAATGCCCGCAGTTCGGTATTTGCATTGGTGTACGTACCGTTATCGGGTAACCGAATTTGGAACATACGGTCGCGCGCTTCACCGACTTGCTGCACTGAAACCGAAGGAACGGAAGCAAGGGCATGACGCACTTCGTCGGCATCGATCGGCTGTATTTGACCGGGAATATAATGTGCGCGGAACGGCTCCGTTGTAAGGCGGGAAGTTTCCGAGGTGATAAACACACTTTGCAATGCGGTATCGGCTTTTGCAAGTATTTTTGCCTTTACCCCCTCAATTTGCTGCTGCACAGCCTCGACAAACTGTCCAACGGTGGGGTATTCACTATACTTAAAAGACAGAACTTTATTTTCAGTGTCCACCGAAATAATGGTAACATCAATTCCTTGGGAATTTTGTGCTACCTGTATGTTTTTCTCACCATCATACGTTAAAATAAAGGCAGAAGGCGCAAACCGCACTTTCTCGATAAATCCTGCCTGAAAGTCAATACCGAAGTTAATGCCTTTCGTAAAAAGACCTACAAGACCGGAAATAATAAGAGCGGAGCTCACGAGAACCATAACACCGAAAAGCTTACTGAATTTTATCGTTTTTTTCATACGAGCGACCTCCAAGTAATATGCAGCTTCTTCTGGTGCAATGTTTCCGTGCCGAAATCAAAGATAAGCCGTGAAACAAAAAGGGCAGTAAATACGGAAGAAACAACACCGATTGTCAAGCTGTAAGCAAATCCCTTGATCGGTCCGGTTCCCAATATTGATAAGAACAGAGCTGCAATAAAGGTAGTGATATTGGAGTCCATAATCGCCCAGAAAGCGTGGGCAAAACCGGTTTGAATGGCAGCTTCTCTACTTTTGTGCAAAGCAAGCTCTTCTTTAATTCTTTCAAAGATAACAACGTTTGCGTCAACCGCCATACCGATTGTTAAAATCATACCGGCAATACTCGGAAGCGTAAGCGTAAGATTGAAGGCTGAAAGCACGCTGAATACGATATAAAGGTTCAATATCTGCGCGATACAAGCATTAATACCGGCAGAGCGGTACCAAATCAGCATGAACGCCAAAACAGCGATTAATCCCCATCGCAGCGCCATTAATCCCTGATTGATCGCTTGCTCGCCCATGCTGGCGCCTATTACCTGCTGGTTTTCCAGTTCGAGCGGCACATTAAGCCATGCGGTACGTAAAATCGTTTTAAGGTTTTCCGCCTCCTCCGCACTGAATCCGCTGATAGTTCCCGTACCGCCGGTAATCGGTTCTTTGATATTCGGCGCCGACTTTATCTTATCATCGGACACAATAGCCAGCCGTTTATCTTTATTTACAGTGGTAACCGTTGCAAAGATTTCTGCGCCTTCCTTATCGAGTTCGAATACAACCAGCGGCTCGTTGGTTTGACTGGTTGTCGTACTTACCCGCTGCAGATGCTTGCCTTCAAGGGCAGCCTCTTTCTTGATAACGAGGAATCCCTGCCGCTCATCCAAACCGTACGCATCTTTGCTGTATACGCCGAGCACCTTGGTGTCTGCAGGGATAATTGAAGGATCGATGAGATTATAATCGGCATCAAATGTCCGTGTAGGATTAGCTGTATAGTAAGAATAAAAAGCCTGCGTTGCATCATCGTCTACAATATGGAATGCCAGCAACCCGCGCCCCATAATAATCGAGTTGATTTTATCGGCATCCGCTGCACCGGGGATTTCAACATAGATACGATCTTCCCCCTGCTGTCTAATAACGGGCTCGGTCAGACCGAACTTATCGATGCGGTTGGAAATGGTATCGATGGCTAAATTCATCGCTTCTTTTTTTGCCGAAGTACTGCTATCACCGCTGTCGCCGGTTACCGCGCTTAAATCGGCTTTGATGATGATGCTCATACCGCCGGAAAGGTCGAGACCGAGCTTGACCGCATTTGCCTGTGCATTTTTAATGCTCAGTATCTTACTCCGGTATGAATCTTCCATAATGGGACTCATTGTCGCCCGTGCTTTATCCTCAGAATTTTCAGGGAATGCTGCCAGCAATGCAGTCGCCGTCCACACCGAAGGCTGCTCTTTGCCGAGACTTTTTAAGTTCTTCTTTGCAGCCTTAATGAGCGGATCATATTTCGCCGGAACCGGCTCGGAACTCCCCTGTTTTGCAGATGCAATCAATGCGTCAATGTCGGTTTTTGTCATATTTATGACATAATCTTTAATTTTTTCTCTGGAACCGAGAGCCAGCGCCTTATCGTCTTTACCTGTCCAAAAATACCATTTAAGGGTAGGATATAAAAATGCAAAGCAAAGGCCTAACACAGCCAGAACAATCACGAATCGAGTTCGCTTTCTCATGTCTATCTCCTCGTCTAACGGAAATAAACGTTCATACTGGGGTTAGGCACAGCACGAACGATTTATAAGCCGATACGCTCTTATACGGGACGTTTATTCCGCATCGCCGGAAAAATTGGGCGGCTGCGGTTTTTCGGAGCTGGAATCTTCAGCTTTCTTTTCTTTCTTTTTAAAGAGCGCAGAAAACAGAGAAGTCTTTTCCGGCATATTTGCCAGACGGCTTGCTTTTGTTTTTTCATCCAAAATAACACTGCCGATTGCGGAACGATTCATTTCGAGCTTACAATTATCGTCAACTTTAAGAATGATCGTTGTTTCTTTTACAGAAGACACGACACCGTGAATACCGCCGATTGTGATAATTTTATCACCCTTCTGAACGGAGGCAATCATTTCTTGCGTTTTCTTCTGCTCTTTCTTTTGAGGGCCGATAATAAAAACGTAGAAAATTACAAAGATAAGACCAAGAGCGAGCAGCGGAATAAAACTACCTCCCGATGCGGCTTGCTGCAATAATGGAATCGCATTCATTATTTACATCCTTATTTATGATAAATATCCTTAAAATACTAGCACAAAAAAAATGCGTAGTCAATTCACAGGTTATTCTGCCGGTTATTTTACCGACAGTAATTCAAGTTCAAAAACCAAATAAGCATCAGGAGGAATAACCCCGCCTGCCCCGCGTGAACCGTATCCAAGCTCCGGCGGAATAACAATCGTCCGTTTTTCACCGGCAGCCATTTGCACGGCCTGCTGGTCAAATCCGGCAATAAGCTGCCCTGCACCGGCGACAAATTTGAGCGGTTCGTGCATATCGGAATCATCAAACACCGTACCGTCAAGCAAAGATCCCTTATATTTCATAGTCAGAGTTTTGCCTGTTTGAGCTTTAACGCCCTTACCTTCTTTTACAATTGTATAGAAGACACCGTTTTCATTCTTAACGGCATTGGGGAATTTTTGTTTTATCAAAGCCTCATATTTTTCCCGCTTCTGAGCAGCACGCTGCTTTGCCCGTTCCGTAGCTCCTGCAAGATAGGCATTAAAATCTTTCTGGGTTGCCGTAAACTTCTGGGCTTCGGCTCCCTTGCGGATAATCGATATGGAATTCATACGATCACCCTGTACGATTTTATTGACAACATCTTGGCCTTTTACGACCCGACCAAACACCGTATGTTTTCCATCAAGCCACGGCGTAGGCACATGGGTAATAAAGAACTGCGACCCGTTTGTCCCCGGCCCGGCATTTGCCATGGAAAGGATACCGGCGGTATTATGCTTGAGGTTATCGACAAACTCATCGGGGAAGCGGTAGCCCGGTCCGCCGGTACCCTTACCGTCAGGATCGCCGCCTTGAATCATAAAGTTTGCAATGACACGGTGGAAGGTCAGCCCGTCATAAAAAGGCTTTCCTTTCGCTGCATCCAATGTTCCTTCTGCCAACCCGACAAAGTTACATACCGTCATGGGTGTTTCTTTATAGAACAATTCCAAAATGATATCGCCCTTGTTCGTATCGATAACGGCATAGACGCCGCCCTTCTGTAATTCAGCACTTATCGCATTCATTTTTTTTCCTTTTTCAGAATCTCCCGTTAAAATAATTGCAGCAGCAGTCGCTGTCGCGATAATCAAAAAAGTAATCGGTAAAACCAATACCGCAATCTTATTCAACCGCATAGCTCCTCCATCAAGGTATTACACTATTCTCGTATTGCGCAATGAACCATCCGTACACCGCTTCTCCCCGTGTCCTAAACGAATTTTGTACCCGCTCCCTAAAAACGGAAGGAGCGCTAAAATCGGCACGTGTCAGCATGTGTATCAGCAGATACTCTCCGAGATCGGTTACTGCAATCGAAGCCTCTAAATTTTCAGGTTCCATTGCTTTAAATATCGAGTATTTTAATACATTGACATTTGTAGATATGAAACCGGCAGAATCGGTATCAGAACAGAAACGGTAACGATAAATATTTTTATCGAAGGTTAAATCCTTTTGCAGTACATAGACCGAAAAATCCGGTTCCGGATTGTCAACAGGATCGGCAATCCTGCCTTGCGTTTTAGGATCGTCAATAACATACGACGTCTCGTAGAGGGTCCGCATCTTCTTGCGGCTGCTCGAATAATATTGCAGTCCTTCCAGCTTTGAAACAGAGCGGAGAATGCGGGAGATTTTCTCTATGTCTTTTGTATTGCCTTGCATTTTTTTATGCACATACAACGCTTCTATCAAAAAAGTAGGATTGCCCTTGTTCCAGTTTTCCGCAAATGTTTGCGGCACGGCAAAAAGCGGCGCAAGCCGAGGCGCAGCGTTTTCTTTATTATACACCGACCGGAAAAGATGTCCTTGCTTAAGCAATTCTATCCGCTGCTCAGCGGATAAAAACGAATCAAGTACGGAAATCACCGAATCGGGTACATTGCCGACATCCTGTGCAAAAAGAGAACCGGCTGTTAAAAGGGTAAGAAGAATAAGACAATGCCTCATCCGCTACAGCCCCTTATACAGCACACGCACTTGTTTGTATAAGCCGTCACCTTCACTCTTTGTGTCAACATCCCGAATATCTGCAAGCGTACTGTGGATCAGTCTACGTTCATAGGGATTCATCGGCTCAAGCAAGACTGAAGCCTTTGTCGTTACAACTTGATCAGCGGTGGTATAGGCAAGCCGCACCAGCGATTCTTCACGGCGAAGCCGATAATTTTCACAATCGAGCATAATCCGTTCGGAAATACCGATTTTACCGGCATACACATTGGCAATCAGCTGGAGTGCATCCAGATTTTTCCCCTTCTTTCCGATTAAAATCGCAGAATCCTCGGAGGAAAGCCGTATAAGCAGCTTATGTTCTTCGTGTGAAAGGATTTCGATATTTGCGGTATAGCCCATCGCATGAATAAGCTCACCGATAAATTTCACCAAATCAGCTTCTTTATCTGTAGCAGCTTCGCGTGAAAGAGCCGGTTGACGGGGCGTATCGGCAGTAGGCTTCCCTGCTGCGGCTTTATCGTCAATATGCACACGAATTTTGGCATACCCTTTCTTAAAAAGCGAGTTTTTTTGAATTTCAACAATTTCCACATCAAACTGATCGGACTCTACCCCAAGCTCGGCGATTGCTTTATCTATAGCATCACGTTCGGTTTTTCCTTCAAATTCATAGATCATTTCCGAACCTCCTTTTTCTGCTTCATCATTGCCTTAATGATCATCTGCTGAACGAGCATTAAGAAGTTCGTGCATGTCCAGTAGAGCAGCAACCCTGACGGCGCATTATAGAACATAAAGAAGAAGAATAACGGCATCCCGTAAAGCATAATTTTCATTGTGCTGTTTTGCTGCTGATCGCTTGTTGGAGTTTGCGTTATCTTTCCGAATACCATCTGCGAAATCACATAGACAATCGGTAAAATACGCAGATCCGTCCATCCGAGGAAAGGAATAGGACTGGGGAACTGCAAAATACTGTCACCGACCGATAAGTCCGGTATCCAATGAGGAATAAACATTGCACCGCGGAATTCAAAATAGTTATTAAACAGCCGATACATTGCAAACAAGATCGGTAATTGGATCAATAAAGGCAGACAACCGGAAAGCGGGTTATAACCGGCTTCTTTGTAGAGCTTTGCCATCTCCTCATTCAGCTTCTGCGGTTTTCCTTTATATTTTGCCTGCAATTCTTGAATCTTAGGCTGCATTTTTTGCATCTGCTGCGTTGATTCAGAGCTTTTCTTGGTAAGCGGGAAAAATACAGCCTTTATCAAGATTGTTACAAGGATAATCGAAACACCCCAGTTCGGAATAAGTTTATAGAAGAATTGCAGCAGCCATTTCAGCAATATCTCTAACGGGCGCCAAATACCGCTGGAAACGGCTACGGTATCAATCCGCAGATTATCATAGTTGTAGTTGTTTTTTGACGGAATATTATAGGCACTTAAAATATTTTCAGAACAGGGGCCGAGATAAATACGGTATACGTCGGTTACCTTATTGCCGGTAATCACAGGCCGCGAAAAAAACAACTGTCCGTCTTGAACGGTATCCGCATTAGGCTGTGCGGCAGAATACAATATCTGTTGTGCGGGAACCGAAGGAATAACAATAAGACTGAAATATTTTCCCGAAATACCGGCCCACGGAACAGAATCCGTAATCAACTTGGTCTGATTTGCTTTTAACGCAGTATCTTTTTTCTTTCCGCCTATATAGGAGAAAAAGTTCCGGTATTCGTAGCGGTCTGCTTTGGCATCCCAATCCGGACCGATTTGAGGCATTGTTCTCAGCGTATAGCCTGCATTATCAAAATTCAGCCCTTTCATATCGGCATCGCCGCTGACCGTAACAGCCAGTTCAAACATATAGTCATCAGGCAGAAAGGTGTATCGTTTTGCAAGTGTAAACGAAGATATGGAACCGTCTTGGTTTTTTATCGAAATTGTCTTAAAAAAGCCGACAATCTGCTTTCCATTTACTGTTTCTTCTTTGACATTAAAGAATTGATTTAAAGCGGGCGCCTGAGCACCGCCAAGCGCAATAGAAAACGCTCTATTCCGATCGGTTAGGTTTTTTACCATTTCTACATAAGAATCGCCCTTGGAATTATTGCGTTCCAACAGCTTATACGAAATGATATCGCCGCCTCGATTTGTAAGTGTAATCTCCGCAATATCGGTTTTAACGGTAACGGTCTGTTCACCGATAACGGTTTCATCAGGGGTTTCCAGCACTCCGAAATCGGCAGGAGCAGTTTCCCCTACAAAGGTATTTTGCGGGACTTCTGCCTGCTGCTCCGTGGTAGAAACGGCAGTAGACGGCTGTTGCTGTACCGGCGCAGGCGGAAAAAATTTGTATTGCACAAACATCGAAGCTGCAATGACGAGACCGGAAAGCACCATTGCAATAACGGTATTCTTATTCATAAACGAATCTCCTAGGGGACGGGATCATACCCTCCCTTGTGAAAAGGATGACATCTAAGGATTCGTCTTACCGCTAAATACCCTCCCTTAACCGGCCCATATTTAGTTAGGCTTTCAAGGGCGTAATGAGAACAGGTAGGATAATATCTGCAACAAGGCGGAAACAAGGGAGAAATACACTTTTGGTATACCTTTACCCCCGCACATAATAAAAACGTAAAAATACGCTCAATTGTTTTCAGATAATGGTGTTTCATATTGTTGAGATCGAACAGAGAACATATCCGCTTTTTTAAACAAACAATCCAGCTGAGCCGTACGCAAAGAAAAAGTATCATGCCCAGGGAATACAAGCAGAAGAATATCCTTTCCTATTATGAGCCGGGATTTCATCTGCCGGTACACCTCTTTAGATAAACGGCGCGCCTTATTCCTTTGTACGGCAGAACCGTAATGTCGTTTAAATGTACAAACAAAACGATTATATGGTAACTTATTCGGTAAAACGAACAACTTTGCGCCGTCGCAGCTATAGCGGTGTCCTATTTTAAACATACTTCGTATCCGCACGGCGCCGCAAAGACGCTCTTCTTTAGGCAAACAAGAGCGTTCCATGTGTTAAAACTCTTAGTAACTCTTTTTTTCGTCGGACACGGAAAGCTTATAGCGTCCTTTTGCACGGCGGCTCTTTAAAACCGCGCGTCCTCCGCGTGTTGCCATACGCGCACGAAATCCATGACGGCGCAAACGTTTTGTTCTGCTCGGTTGAAATGTCCGTTTCATAAAACTAGACTCCTTCTATATATAGTTATCAGGCGTATTAACCGCCTAAAAGATCTCGGGATAACGAGGAAAGCAAAATTTCCTTTAGCGGCTGAAAATAAACCTTCCTCAAAATACTAGACAGACGACTATACTATACCACCATAAAAAAGTCAATCAACGAGAAATGATTTTCAGAGCAAAACCTTGAGTAAAATTTCGCGGATCAAAAAAAAGGCATCCTTAAATTAAGGATGCCTTTTCAAACTTAGCAGGGGTAGGACTTGAACCTACGACTTCCGGGTTATGAGCCCGACGAGCTGCCAACTGCTCTACCCTGCGATGTACGGGGTGTAAGATAAACCACAATCGGAAAAATGTCAAGTATTATTGTACATCCAATTTAAACGGGTACTCGACGCGCGATACCGAGGATAGTCAAATCATCGTATTGAATATCTTCTTTTATTTGTTTGTAGTAAAAATATTCATCATAAATAGGATGCGGTGCCTTATCACAACAGTAAATATCATATTGTAGGAAGCACTTACTCAAGAATGCATCAATTTTTTTATCGACCTGCACACAATCAAAAGACTGTGCGGAACTATCCTTATACATTCTAAAGGCTTTCTCAACAGAAATAAGTGCCAGAACGGCATCTTCAATCGTTCCGTTACACGAAGAGAAATCAAAATCCATCTGCTCATACATAAGATCGCTTTGACGTTTTTTGAGCGTAAATTTTTTCCGGGCAAAGACCGCCTCAATAATCTCTTCAACCCTGTCTTTTCCCAATGTTTCGCTGTCGGTACCGATCAGATGGCTGTTGTCGTCTTTATCCTCCGGCAATACAGCAGCTGAATCATTCTTCGGTTTCGAAATCGGCACACGCAGCTTCCGTTTTGACTCTTCGATACCGTCAGTATAAAGAAACAGTATATCTCCGCAATTCAGGTGTATTTTTTCAATCGGATACCCACCGTTAAGACTTATCATCTCTGAAGAGAACACCCCTGCAGCCGACCCTGAACGTAAGGTATAGCTTTTCAAACGTCGTGCCTGTTTGTCGTAGATATGAACGATATTATCGCCTGCATTACAGAAATACGCATCACCGACACGCATATTGATAATACAAAGGCTAAATGCAGCAAAACGCCCCACAAATCCGTGCGATTCGATAACGTCATTAATCCGCATAACGATAGTGCTGAGGTTATAACCGTCTCGTTTATAGTTCCAGTTTTGAAAATAGCTTTGGAACAACGTCGCTACTTCTACCATAATAAGGGCGGCGGGAACCCCCTTCCCTGCAACATCGCACTTTATAACGGCATAATGGAAGGCATCCAATTTTCTATAATCAAAATAATCACCCGAAACACCGTGCGCACCTTCATAATAACCGAAAAATTCGGAATAAACGTCACGATGACTGCCCGTTGTCAGCTTCCTGCCGGAAGAACTAAGATCCAGCGGGATAAACATTTTTTGTATCTCTTTGCCAACCTTTAAATCTTTAGAAATAGCAGCGGCAGCAGCCAATCTTTCCGTCATATCGTTAATCGTCGTACCAAGCATCCCGAATTCGTCCCGCGAGGTAACTTGAACCGACCTACCGGCCAGCTTCTCTTTATCTTCCGTATCACGGATTAACGCAACGTGCGCCGCCAAAAGACCGAGCGGCCGTACAAATAATGAGCTGAGGAACCATGCGGTAGAGATACCTGCAATCAACACGATTAATGAGATCTTCGCAATAATACGAATCAATCGGTTTTGCTGGTCGTTTATTTTTTCCAAAAGACCTTCTACCGAAATATTAACAAATACGATTCCCTGCACACATTCCTGCGGATTATCAGGATTATAATAGATAATCGGTTCGTAGAATAAATATTCCGTCCTTTTTTTTGAAAGACTCTGTATTGAATAATCCGGATATGAACCGAAACCTTGATCGGCCAATGCCGAAAGATTGGATTGCAGTTTTGCTTCCAGATGTCTGATACTTGCCTGAATTTCAGTTTGGCGCTTGAGTATATACGGATCTCGATGTGTATCGAGCGCTTCCATTTCATCCATAAGCAGTTGAATCGAATCGATGTGCTGATGGACGATTAGCGTGGCTTCGCTATTGATATACGTCAACTTTTGCAGGATTTCTTCGATTCCTTCAGGATAAAACTGAGATTCTCCAGGGATATACCGATGAGTATTAATCACTTTAGTGATATCTTGATAGTCAGTTGCGAGAACATAGTGAAGCCCCGTCTGCCCGGGAAGGCTGCTTTTTCCCGTAACAACGACATATTTTGCTTCGGGGAAGGTAACACGATTCAATAATAAAATGTCCAAATCTTCCTGATTGGGATTTGAAAAATGTGTCTGAACTCGCAATTCAAGGTTATCAAGCAATATTTTTGTTTGCAGCAAAAGACTGTTTGAAAGTAAATCTTTATATGGACGGATAATAGCAATAGCGAGAGCCATAGCAACACTGGCAATAACAACAAGCAGAATAGTAACGATGATAACGATAAATTTTATACGGACACTACTCCATAAACTTACCGTTGGTTTGTATTTTTTTATGTTATCAAGGGCCTTTTTGCTTGCTTCCATGCTCGCTCCCGGTAAACTGCTTCATTGTTTTCGTTATTCTTGATTGAATAAAAAATATTATACAGCAAATACGCCACAAACAAAAGAGGGTATCTATAAAAAAAGAAGCAAAATTGTAACAAAACAAACCTTTTAATATAGGAAACCTCTAAAAACATCACCAAGTTTTCAGAGATGCCCTATATTTAAAATTTATTGTGAAATATAGCTGCCCGCAAAATCCATTACGGTAACGGCGCCGTAAGGTGCATTTCCGGTCTTGTTAAAGCCGATACCGACCTTCTTAAACGCTTGTTGTAGAATATTAATCCGGTGTCCACGACTCTGCACTCCGTCATCGATCAAAAGCTGAACAACGATTTCCCGTGCCGTCACACTGCCATACGCGCAATTTTCGCCGCAAAGAATACCCCACGTTCCGTAGCGGCTGATACGGGTAACAAGGTCGGAACCGTCGCTCCCCGTATGCCCCATTCCTCCGGTACGTGCCTGATCATCCGCAAGCCATTGCGCCGAACGGCACAACCCTGTTTCCAAAGTTAGCGGATCCACCGCAGCTGTAGTCTTTAGTACCCGTATACATTCCTGCAACGGTGCGATGCCTTCTTGAGTTAACAGCCGGACTTTTCCCGGTTCGGCATACATATTCCCATCGAAATATCTAAGCCGCGGTTCCAATACTTCGGCCGCATACCGCTTAGGATTTGTTCTTACAAAATTCAGTTCCTTTACGACTTCTTCCGCAAGGTATCTCGTGTCACTTAACGGCGTATCCGGCACCATCATATTATTGCCGGTAGTACAAGAAAACAAAAACAGCACAAATGCTGTCAGTAAAACAAATAGTCTCTTTTCCATATATTATACTGTATTCAATTTGCAATAAATAAGCAAGATTTCCATAGACCCCGGTTATTATATAGGTTATAATTGCCCTCTATGAAACGGCTGTTGATTGTTTTTGCATTTGTTACTGTGATGTCGGTTCATGCGCAGGATTTCCTGTTGGCAGGTACGCAGGACGGATTATATAAGCTTACCTCGGTGTCCGCACAAAAGATTTGGGATACGGCCGCGGTGCGCAAAATTATCAGAAGCGGCAATACATGGTTTTTTCTCACCGATAACGGCATTGCGCGATCGGATAATGTAACGCAGTTTGAGTATATCAACGACGGCCTTCCGATAAAAGTGATAAAAAAGATAACCGGCGGCGAAAAGTCCTTTATTAAAAAGCCTCAGATGTTGAAAGATTTGGAAGCGCATCCGTCCCGCCCCGATACCCTTATTACTGCTACAAACAGTGCTGTGTTTTTAAGTGAAGACGGCGGACGGCATTGGCGCAATCTCGGCTGCCATACTCCGGTCAATGGGTTAAAGGCCGTCTGTGTACTCGATCTGCCGGATGCACAGGGAAATCTGCAGCTGACCGTCCTTGCCTCCCACTCCATCTACGGCGTAGCATGGAAACAGCCGTCCATTTCAGACAAATGGCAGCCTTTAAGCGAAGGGCTTATCCCCGGGCCGGAAAGTGACGAAGAAATTTCCGATATTGTCGTATATACCCACCAGCAAAAACAGGAAGTGTATGCCGCGCAAACATTTACCGGCAAATTGTACCAACTTGATTGGCCGACAAAGAGCTTCCATGCCGTTTCGGAGTGGACGGACAGCATTGCAGGTGCGCGCTGCATCGACGGGCTCAGCCCTGCTGCCGTATCCATTATCGGCTGTAAAAACGGCGGTTTGTTTGAGATACCGCTGATGCTGCCAGCTCCTGCTCCCAACCGGCTAAAAGGAATAGAGCTGAGCCTTAAACGCATCGCTGCAAATCCGCTTTCGGCGTGGATACCGCAGCGGATGACGCGGCTCGGCAAAGCGGTGAGCCTTTCAGAATTGTGGCTGTTCGGCGAGGGTAAAAAAACACGAAAAACGGACTATCTCCGCCGCGCTACGGGACGGAAAGGTGTGTATCTACCGGCACATCAGGCAAGGACAGCCGCCGGTTTGCAGCGTTATTTTGACCTACTTGAACAAAATAAGCTCGATACGCTCGTTATCGATATGAAAGATGATTTCGGCTTTGTCCGCTACGACTCACAGGATGAAGAAATACAGGCAGTGGGAGCGGTGCGTCCCTTTATTCAGCTGGAAGATTTTACTGCAAAAGCGAAAGAACGCAAGGTCTACCTCGTCGCCCGCATCGTTGTGTTCAAGGATAAGCAGCTCTATCGATACCGAAAAAACTTGTATGCAGTAAAAGACAAAAGCGGCAACCCGTGGCAGGGCTATAAAACCGTTGACGAAACGGCAGAGCCGATTGAAGAATATTGGGTAGACCCCTACAACGAAAACGTATGGAAGTACAATACGGCAATTGCGGAAGAACTGATCCGGAGAGGTTTTGATGAAGTTCAGTTCGACTATATCCGCTTTCCCACCGATGGGGAAAATCTCTATGCGGCGCGATACCCTGCCCAGGAGCAGGGTATGGATAAGGAAAGCGCCATCATGTCTTTTCTTGCCTACGCCCGGGAAAAAATCCACGCGCCGATTTCAATCGATATTTACGGGGCGAACGGATGGTACCGCACCGGAGCGCGCACGGGGCAAGAAGTAGAAGTGCTTGCCGACTACGTGGATGTAATATGCCCGATGTTTTATCCCAGCCATTTCCGGCAAAGCTTCCTTGCGCAACAGCCGGCTGAGGAACGCCCTTACCGCATTTATCAGCAAGGCTCCTACCGGAATAAAATTATTGCGCACAATAAGGTGATTATCCGGCCGTGGACACAGGCGTTTTACATTCCCGTATCCTACGATAAAAAGTATTATAATGAAGATTATGTACAGCGGCAGATTATCGGCATCAAGGATTCCATTGATGAAGGCTATGCCTACTGGAATAATTCCGGCCGTTACGCCGACATCCGCCCCGACGGTCTCCCACTGCCGAAATAAACTTTCCCTGCTATAGTTGTTCGCCGGAGCGGATTTTTTCTTCAAAGCGTTCCAGCTCTTTACCTTTAAGTCCGCTTTCTTTGCCTTGCAGCAGATTGCGCACGGCTTCCAATTCGGCGCCGGAAAGATGCACACCGGTTAAGCTATGCTTTTCAAACGATTTTGTTGCAAGCGGTGCCACGTTTCGGCAAATCTCCAGCAGCACAAAGGCGTAGTCCCGAATTTCCTTTTGAGCATGGCTATCGCAACGGAGCTTTAAAAAGTGAAAGAGGTTGTGTAAATCGATTTGCCAATACATTTCCGTGTACGCTGAAAGAGGTAGATTGATACGGGCAAGTTCCCGCGCCAGTTTTGTATCGATAAGCGCACTATATTCACGGTAGGCAGTCTCCTGCTGTGCCTGTAAGGCATCCCGTATCTGTGTCCGCACCTCAAGCGGCGCCGGTTCGCTCATACGTCCCTGCCGGTTATCCGTACTTTGGAACGCGATATCCTCGGACGCAGGCAGGTAACATTCATCCCGCATAATCGAATACCGTCCGGAAATTTCGTTAAGCCGTGCCGTCCGGTGCCGCACCCATTGTCGCGCAACAAAAATCGGCATTTTTATATGGAAGGTCAGCACAACCTGCTCAAACGGGGACGTATGCTGATGCCGCAACAGGTAATCGATCAGCCCCGCATCTTCGCGGACGCTTTTTGTGCCATCCCCATACGACACCCGTGCCGCTTGTACAATACGTGCATCTCCGCCGAGATAATCAACCAACCGGACAAATCCCTTGTCCAGCACCTTATATTCTTTATCCAGAATTTCTTCCGCCGTGGGAACAATACAATGAGCCATACTGTGTATATCGGTATTTTTCTGCTATGTAATTAATTAATACCGTCAAGCGGGAGATGCCCCTGCGGCTTAAAATCGCCGAGCAATGCACCGAAGCCTGCGGTAAACGAAACCGGCGCGTAGCTGTACAGTGCAATCGCCGTTGGTATTTCCGGAATACCCGACAAGAATACCGGTGAAAGACAGGAGAAAATAATATACCGCTTTTTGGGATAGGCTTTATAAAGCTGCTGTAAGACTTTGAGCGATGAATCGTTTGAAAGACAGAAGATAACGGCATCGCTTGCAGCGGTCTTGGTAAAAATACCGTCCGACAGATTACTGGTTTGAGCGGCCGGAAAGCGTTTTAAGCCCGCCTGTAAAAAAGCGGAATATGAACCGGCAAGCAATATCTTTTCTCCGGTTTTTGTCGTATACGGAATGTATTTGCCGCGGACAACGGTAACCGCCCGTGCGGCAAGGGAAAGAAAGAAAGCCTGTCCTTCGGCATCGGGCAGCTTTTCGGGAATAGTGTATATATCGGGATAGAGCGGTACTGCATTGCCGCTTTTAAAATACCGGAGTTTTGCTTCGATAATTCTGTATGCCGCATCCTTAACCCGCAGCCTGAATGCTTCGTTGGTTTGCATCCGCTGTAAATTTTCAGTCCAAAATGCATCGTAGAGGCGCGGCGTGGTAGAGGATTCGATAATATCGTTTCCCGCCTCAAGTGCGAGCTGTACCGCTTTAGCAATCGTACCAGCATAGCGGATTGCTCCGTGCATCATCATATCGTCAGTAATAACCAAGCCTTTAAACCCGAGCTGGCCGCGCAGCACGGTTTGCAGTAAATACTGAGAAAACGAGGCAGGCTCTCCGTGTTCGGATACGGCGGGAAAGTGTAAATGTCCGGTCATAATTGCCGGTACATCCGCTTCGATGAGGTATTGAAACGGCACCAGTTCGCGATTGTAAAAGGTCTCTTTGGAGATGGCAATACTCGGTAGCTTTCCGTGGCTGTCAAGCGCGGTGTCTCCATGTCCGGGGAAATGCTTGGCGGTTGTGAGTACGCCTGCCTTTTTACTCCCCTGCATAAAGGCGCGGGCTAAAATTCCCGCTGCCTCCGGCGATTGCCCGAAAGAACGCGGCCCAATAATAGAAGATTCATGGTTAGTATAGAGGTCTACCGTCGGTGCAAAATTGAGATTGATTCCAAGAGCCGAAAGCTCCCGGGCAATATAAAAGCCTTCGTAGTAGGCGTCTATCGGATAACCGGAGGCGCCGATGGCGAGGTTACCGGGCGTTTCCGACGTACGTCCTTTAACGTGGCGTATCCAGCCTCCTTCCTGATCGGTTGCAACAAAAAGCGGGATACGGAAGCGGGTACTGTTGGCCTTTTTTTGTAAAAGGCTGATAGCCTTTGCCAGTTCAACGCTATCCTCAGTATTCCAGCCGAATATTTTGATACTGCCGAGACTCCGTTCGGTAATCCAGCTCATTAAAAGATCGGTCGGCGCCTGCCCCGCCCATCCGAACATAAACGTTTGAGACAGCAGCTCTTCGTCGGTCATCGCCTCCGTGATCCGGCCGGCAAGTTCCGCGGCGGGGACGGGGTCGTAAAAATCGGGCAGCGTTTTAAGGCCGGCGGCTTGAGCTTGAGCATTCAGTTGAGTATTGACCTGCAGTAAAACCGGCAGTGCGACGCCGAATAGGACGGCGGCGAAAAGGTGTTTACGGTGCAAAGCGGTTAACTGTGCAGGCTATCGATATAAGCTGCTGCCGTATGAGCGGCAATCGCGCCGTCTGCAACTGCAGTAACCACCTGCCGGAAAGACTTAGCGCGCACATCGCCTGCCGCGTAAAGCCCTTCGATAGAGGTTCGCATATCCTCATCGGTAACGATATATCCCGTTGCATCCTTTGTTGCGTCGGGGAATAATTCCGTTTTAGGATTCATACCGACAAAAAAGAAGACTGCATCACAGGCAAGTTCCCGTTCTTCCTGCGTCTTTACATTCCGCAGTACAACGGCCGTTACCTTATCGGCTCCTTTAATCTCCGTGACGGTCGTATCGAATACCGCCGTTATATGAGGATTATTCAATGTCCGGGTAACGAGCGCCTTTTGCGCACGGAAGGTGTCGCGGCGGTGTACCATCGTAACGGTATCCGTCAGATTGGCAAGGAAGAGCGCTTCATCGCAAGCGGCATCCCCTCCGCCGACCACAACGATATGCTTATTTCTAAAGAAGGGGCCGTCGCAGGTAGCGCAGTATGAAACACCTTTCCCCTGTAGCTCTTTTTCGCCCTTTACACCGAGGCTGCGGTGCTCCGCCCCCGTCGCAAGGATGACGGCAAGCGCCGTGTAAGTTGCTCCGGCGGTTTGCACGGTAAAGGTTTTATCTCCGTTTTTTGTAACGGCTTCTACCTTGTCGGAAGCAAACTCCGCACCGAAGCCTGCCGCCTGTTTACGCATATTTTCGGAAAATTCAAAGCCATTAATCGGTTCGGCATATCCGGGATAATTTTCAAGTGAATCGATTAAAATAGCCTGTCCGCCCGGTGCTTTTTCTTCCAGCACTAATACTTTTAAGCTTGATCGGCACGCATATTGCGCCGCAGCCATACCTGCCGCGCCGGCACCGATAACGATAATATCATAATTTGTATTCATTATTATAATGTACGAAAAAAGAAAGTCTTGGTCAATTGAACGCGCGCCTTGCAGAAAAGAGAGCAAAATAGTACACTCATGCCTACATTTATGATTCGGAGGTTTTATTATGCGTTTTGTTCAAATAATGAAAGACAAAGCGAAAGAATATCACAATCGCTTGGTTTTGCCTGAAGCGACAGAGGCTCGTACCTTACGTGCGGCTCGTGCGCTTGTTGATATGCAAATTCCCGCGGAATTATTTTTAGTCGGAAAGAAAGCTGAGGTTGAAGGAGCCTGCAAAAAGTTAGGCGTATTGACCGATGGGTTTACTATTATCGATCCTGAACATTCCGAATGGACGGAAGATTTTGCTGTAGCATTATACGAAAAACGGAAGGCTAAGGGAATGAC
Source organism: Treponema sp. OMZ 838 (assembly GCF_000775995.1). NCBI lineage: Bacteria > Pseudomonadati > Spirochaetota > Spirochaetia > Treponematales > Treponemataceae > Treponema > Treponema sp. OMZ 838. Next base: position 762,597 of record NZ_CP009227.1, read on the forward strand.
GCCTGAGGAAGCAAAAAAAGAGATGCACGATCCTTTACGGTTTGGCGCAATGATGCTCGCACAGGACAAGGCCGATGCGATGGTCGCCGGTGCGGAAAACACAACTGCAAACGTATTGCGTGCAGGGCTCACTATCGTCGGCGTAAAGAAAGGTGTTAAAACGGCATCTTCCTGCTTTATCGTGGATACCAAGAGTACCGAATGGGGAACGAACGGCGTATTGATTTTCTCCGATTCTGCGGTTATTCCTAATCCTACCGCCGAACAGTTAGCGGATATCGCAACTGCGGCAGCAGAAAGTTATCGTGCCTTTGTTGGCCATGAACCTGTCGTTGCACTCCTTTCATACTCGACAAAAGGTTCCGGTGGCGATAAAGATGAAAGCCTCATCAAAGTACGCGAAGCCGTTAAGTTGCTGGATGAGCGGAAAGTAAATTTCTGCTATGACGGTGAGCTGCAGCTTGATGCCGCGCTCATACCGGAAGTAACCGATAGAAAAGCGCCCGGCAGTCCTATCCGCGATAAGGTAAACACGTTGATATTCCCCGATCTTAATTCGGGAAATATCGGGTATAAGTTGGTGCAGCGCTTTGCAAAAGCAGATGCTTACGGTCCCTTTATGCAGGGCTTTGCAAAACCGTTATCGGACTTGTCCCGCGGCTGTTCAACCGAAGATATTGTCGTAACGGCAGTTGTAACACTCGTACAGGCAGGTAAAAAATAAACGTGAGCCGTTTATTCGTGCGGAGAACTCACTACCCCGACACGCTGTGCGCCGGGGTAGGTTGATTTCAGCAGAAGGACACCAGACGGCCACATCAATACCGCAGCGTAATGTTTGATGCGTTCATGCTGTTGTATAGATTAAAATTCGTTATCAAAAATAGGCGATTCGAATAAACGGTCTAATTCCCGTTCAGAATACCGTTTGGAATTTAAAAAATTTTCTTTTACCAGTTCTCGTGTTTCTTTATCTAAAACCAGCTTCTTTTCATCCCGTAAATAAACGACCAAATCTTCAAATACCGATAAAGGAAGCCACGGGAAGGCAATATCAAAAATATTATACCATGCATAGTATTGCTTCATATTTTCATCGGTCAACAACACCCCCTGATCTTTTAACCGATCGCGGGTTACGGGGTGAATAGTAAACACCTTTTCATTTAATAGATTACAATAATCCTCGGCAGAGAAAAAGGCGCCTGTTTTTCTAATCAGTTCGGTTTTTTCAACAGATGGAACATCAGCTAAGATAGAAGCTGTTACAAAATTAAGCCCTTCCTGGCTGATTTTGCTTAGTTCCTTACCTTCGCTTTCTGCCAAAGTAAGGCTTTCCTTTAACAGTCCTTTTTCCAAAAGCGGCTTTAAAATATCTATGGCTTCCATAATTTTTAGTATAACCGAAAGAGCAATAAAAAACCAGCCTATCTTCTTTTTGTGCACAAATTTTTTTTACATTTTATGCTTTTAGAAAAGACCGGCAGCCGCACCGCAGCCGCCGTAAAGGGCGGTTGTTCTACGCGGAGCAATACAAAAATGAGTCCGGTTCAGTCTCCCTGATACTCACCGGAGGGCATCGGCTTTTAAAAGCCAGCGGTAAAACTCCATGCCGCTAACCGGTTTGTCGGGTTCAAAGTTTTTACCGTCTGTAAGCGGTACAACGTCTTCTTCTACCGTACCGACAATAGCATCAAAGTAAACACCGTCCATCATCACATCGGGAATCGGCAGCCGCCGTTTGCTGGTATAATAGCGTGTGTATTTCTTTAAACGGACTTCATCATTACCTACAATTAAGTGCCATAAAAACAGTGCCGCATCCTTTTTTGATGCAAAGTCTTTGAGGACATCCCGCTCCGGATGATACCACCCGTTTTTTTGCAGATAATCGGCAAGCATCGGCGGTTTCCACTCTGCAGTACCGGTTATAAAATCGAGTGCGTTTGTAGAATCTTGTGTCAGTATCGCCATTTCTACCAATGAAAGAGGGGATGCTTGTAATATTTTTTCGGAAGATTTCCGGATAGAAGCGCCGTCTAGTGTGTAAAGTTGTAAACTCTGCTCGCGCTGTTCACCGTAGAGCTGCTGATATTCTTCAGGCAAAAATGAAAGTGAAGCGTCAAAAGCTGCGAGCGCCTTCCGGTAGTCTTTTACGGCAAAATAGAGCCCACCGAGTTCCGCTTTCAGCCGATAATAGGCTGGATTTTGTACAAGCCGCTCTTCCAAATAGGCTCTCCGCTTTTCCTGATCGGAAATAAGCCGCGCCGAAACCAATTGGACGTATTCATCATATTCATTTTGCTGCTTGGCCGCAGCTAACCGCTTCCGTGCTTCATTCGGTTGTTGCTGCAATAGGTATACGTCTGCAGAAAGTGCATACAGCCGTGCCAAATACGAAGAATCGGTAGACGGCTCCCGCAAAAAAGCATCGATATCCGTCTGTATCCGCTTGAGCTGTTCCGAGTTGTACCGTATCCGCTGCGAAACGATAGCCGATTCAAGCGTTGCAAGTGTTTTTTCACGAGCAGCTCCCACACCGCCTGAATAGCGGATATCCGTTTGCATGGAAGCACAAGAGATACCGCACAAAGTACAGAAAAGGATCATCGCGGCCATAATCGGCGTTAACCGTATTCGAGGCTTTGTTATAGCAGTATTCTTGACAATCGGGTACCCAAAAAATTGAGCGTTATGGTTAAGCATAGCTCGGCTCCTTTCCATATAATAGCAGATGTTATAATAGCAGACTTTGCCGCAATTTTTCATTGACTTCTATCTTATAGAGGAACGAATTTTTTTTCAATGATGTAATTTTGTTTAACAGGAAGGTATACGTTACACATACGAATACGGAAGTTTTTAGAGGTTTCATGATGCCGTTTTACGCTGCGGCCGCAGCATGGGCGGCAGGTTAAAAATTAAGAAACTTATATCAGGCATCCCTAAAAATGTCGTTTTTTAGGGATGTCCCGATCCTTTGTATAAATTAATTAGGGATAAGTGCGACGGGGTTTCTCCTGAGCGACATTAACGCGGAGACGGCGTCCTTCAAATTCCTTTTCATTTAATTCTGCAATAGCATTTTGTGCAGCGCTTTCATCGGCCATTTCAACAAATCCGAAACCCTTTGAACGGTTGCTGAACTTGTCTTTAATTACAGCTGCCGAGACGACTTCGCCATAAGCTCCAAACAAGTTTGACAAACCTTCTTCCGTGGTTGCGTAGTTTAAATTTCCTACATAGATTTTCTGAGCCATACTCAAATCCTTTTTACCTTTTACGGTACTAAATAATGAATCCATACGGAAACAAGTTCTATGAGACCTTTATTTGATTATGTAAGCTGAACTTTCGGCTCTATCATTAATGGAAACAACGATCACGTAGATAAGCTACTGTAACATAGTTTCGCTAAGCGGTCAACCGACCAATACACGTATAAAAAAAGGCTTACGCACTTTTGTGTGTAAGCCTTCATTAAAATACAATAGCCGAACAAAGTATGAGCTCAGAGCTTTGTATAATCACCTGCTTGTAGATGTTATGCAAAAAAGCGTTTAAGGTCTTCGTCCACAGAGGTAATTCCCGCAAGCCCGAATTTGCTCACCAAGACTTCCGTTACATTTTTTGACAGGAAGCCCGGAAGCGTCGGGCCGAGATGGATATTTTTTACCCCAAGCGATAGGAGCGCTAAAAGAACAATAACAGCCTTTTGTTCATACCACGCGATATTGAAGACAATCGGCAAATCATTGATATCGCTCAATTCGAAGATTTCTTTCAGCTTTAAGGCAATCAGCGCAAGCGAATAACTGTCGTTACACTGCCCTGCATCCAATACACGCGGGATACCGTTTATATCGCCGAGATTCAGCTTGTTATAGCGGTACTTGGCGCAACCTGCCGTTAAAATCACCGTATCTTTCGGAAGGGCTTGCGCAAAGTCGGTATAGTATGACCGCGCCCCCTGCCGTCCGTCACAGCCGCCCATAACGACAAACTTTTTAATAGCGCCGCTCTTTACCGCTTCGACCACTTTATCCGCAAGGGCAAACACTTGTGCGTGGGCAAAACCGCCGATGATTTTCCCCGTTTCTATTTCTTGAGGCGGCGGACAGGTTTTTGCCTGCGCAATAATGGCGGAAAAGTCCTTGTGTCCGTCTTTATCAGCTTCGATATGTGCACAGCCGGGATGTCCTGCCGCATTTGTCGTGTACATTCTTGTTACATAGGAGGCTTTTGTCGGAATGATACAGTTGGTTGTCATCAGGATGGGACCGTTAAAATTCGCAAAGTCGGAAGTTTGGCGCGCCCATGAACCGCCGTAGTTTCCTGCCAGATGCTTGTATTTCTTAAGCTTGGGATAATAATGTGCGGGAAGCATTTCGGAATGTGTATAAACGTCTACGCCCTGGCCTTCGGTTTGCTCAAGGAGCATTTCAATATCGCGCAAATCATGACCGGAAACCAATATACCGGGATTTTTCCGTACCCCGATAGAAACCTCCGTCATTTCGGGGTTGCCGTAGGTTCCGCTATTGGCGCCGTCCAGTAAAGCCATCCCTTTTACGCCGAATTCTCCCGTTTTAAGTGTGAGCGCAACCAACTCATCAACGGAAAGCGCTTCGTCGATTAATACGGAGAGCGTTTTTTGGATAAACGCATCTACTTCTTCATTCTCATGCTTTAGGATATTGGCATGCTTCATATATGCACAAAGCCCTTTCAGCCCGTAGATAATCAACTCTTTAAGAGCCCGCTTATCTTCATCCTTGGTTTGTAAAATACCGATGGTCAGTGCCTTTGCCAGCCGTGCAGAGGTATCGGCACCGATAAGAGTATCGATTTCGGCGTCCGCTTCAAGTTTTGCCTCTTTTCGCAAAGCGGCAATTGTTTCAAGGGTAAGCGTATTTTTTTTCTCAATCGCATCGGGATCAAAGTTGGCATTGGTAATTGTAACAAAGAGGTTGGTAGTTACGAGGTGGTTCACCTCTTTTGTTACCTTCATCCCATGCTCGCGCATATAGGAGGTAACAACAGAGAGCTTCTTTGTTGCCCAGATAAGGAAATCCTGTAGTCCTGCGACAACAGGATTCTTTCCGCAAACGCCGACCTTTATACAGCCGGTATTCTTAAATGTCTCTTGACATTGAAAACAAAACATCGAATCCATACATAACTCCTTGTGTGAAATTCTGAATGATACGGATTAAAGGCGAGCTTCTGTAACTTCGGCTTTTTACAGACCGTCTACAATAATCTCGATTTTAATCCCATACTCTGTAGCTATTGTATCGTAGGGCGGTATGCCGGTCGGTAACATGGGTTACGGTATGACCGATATTTTGGTTTATAGGGATAAAAAAAGGCTTACGCACTTTTGTGTGTAAGCCTTTGTGTTATGCACGGGATTGATGCGTGCGGAGATTTTAATCCTCCGGCGCTCTTCGTCTACGCGCTGCGCCGGGGTTGTGGATTAATACATTCCGCCCATACCGCCCATGTCGGGGGCGGGAGCCGCCGGAGCGTGCTTTTCAGGAAGGTTGGTGATAGCGCACTCGGTGGTCAGCAGGAGGCTCGCAATGGAGGCTGCATTCTGCAATGCGGAGCGGGTAACCTTTGCGGGGTCGATAATTCCGACCTTCATCATATCTACCCATTCCATTTTTGCAGCGTCAAAGCCGATACCGCGCTTCTCTTTTGCTTTTTCTGCAACGACAGCACCGTCAACACCGGCATTTTCCGCAATCTGGCGGATCGGTTCTTCAAGCGCGCGCTTGACAATCTTAAAGCCGATTTTTTCATCTTCGGTCAGTTTGGAAAGATCAGCCTTGTTGAGCGCTTCCGCAGCTTGAATCAACGCAAGACCGCCGCCCGGTACAATACCTTCTTCGATAGCGGCACGGGTTGCATTCAAGGCATCCTCTACGCGGTGCTTCTTTTCCTTCATCTCGACTTCGGTAACGGCGCCGATCTTAATAACCGCAACACCGCCTGCGAGTTTTGCAAGGCGTTCCTTGAGTTTTTCGGTGTCGTATTCGGAAGAAGAATTTTCAATCTGCTTCTTGATTTGGGCAACGCGGTCGTTGATGTGCTTTTTATCGCCTGCGCCGTCGATAATCGTCGTATTCTCTTTATCGATTTTAATACTCTTGGCCTGACCGAGCTGGCTAAGATCAGCTGTTTCCAGCTTTAAGCCCAATTCTTCGGAGATAACCTGTCCGCCGGTCAAAATAGCGATATCTTCGAGCATTTCCTTGCGGCGGTCGCCGAAACCGGGAGCCTTTACCGCACAGGTCTTTAAGGCGCCGCGGAGGCTGTTTACCACTAAGGTTGCCAACGCTTCGCCTTCAACATCTTCTGCGATGATCAAAAGCGGGCGGCCTGACTGTGCGACTTTTTCCAAAAGAGGCAACAGATCTTTCATCGTAGAAATGGTCTTGTCGTGAATTAAGATATACGGATTGTCGTATACGGTTTCCATGCGGTCGCGGTCGGTTACAAAATAGGAAGAAATATAACCGCGGTCAAACTGCATACCTTCAACATATTCGGTAACGGTCTCCATCGTCTGTGCTTCGCCGACATCGATAACGCCGTCTTTTCCTACGCGGGCAATCGCATCGGCAAGAATTTTACCGATTTCCTGATCGTTGTTTGCGGAAACGGAAGCAACATGAGCAACTTCTTCGGACCCCTTAATTTCTTTTGCGTTTTTCTGAATGTCGTCTACAGCAATTGCAACAGCCTTATCCATACCGCGCTTTAATTCAAGCGGAGTCATACCGGCGGCAACGGCCTTTAAGCCTTCGCGCACCATAGAATAAGCCAAAACGGTTGCGGTTGTGGTTCCGTCACCGGCAACATCGTTGGTTTTTGTGGCAACTTCTTTTAAGAGCTGAGCTCCCATATTCTCAAACGGATCTTCCAATTCAACTTCACGGGCAACCGAAACACCGTCTTTGGTAACGGTCGGCGCGCCGAAACTCTTATCGAGTAAGACATTGCGCCCTTTGGGGCCTAATGTAACTTTTACCGCACTTGAAATTTGTTCAACACCGGAAAGCAGCTTCTTCCGTGCTTCTTCATTAAACAGCAGTTGTTTTGCCATCTTATGAACTCCTTCATCATTGTAACTGAAATTATGCTACGTACTGTAGTTTTTAACGATTCAACGTTTACCGGGTTAAAAATCTCGTAAACGTTCAAAAAGATATGATAGTAAAATACAAAAAAAAGGTAAACCGGCAAGTGATTCAAGAAACCAGTTATAAAATAAACGGACAGTTCTAAAAATCTAACCGAGTTTTTAGAGCTGTCCGCTGAATTTTAGGAATACCTTGCTATATGCAAATCGGCTTTACCTGAGTGCCGCGCCCCGATATGCATGGACTTTTGAATCGATACCATGCGTAATCAGTTCAGGAATCGAATCTCCATCAATGTCGAGTAAGTACGGCGTTCCCGTGCCGGCAAGCGGGAAACCGTCCAGAGGGGCAAAACCGGAGGTATACCCGTAAAGGGCGTTTCCTCCTCCCGAAATAAATATTTCGTCTTTCCCGTCACCGGTTACATCGAGCAACGTGATGCAGTAATCATCCGCAGCACCTGTCTTTAACGGTAACGAGTCGGTTATCGCTCCCGCAGTGTTGAATTTAAACAGATGTCCGTCTTGCGAAACGACAAAGAACGCCCGCAACGATGCAGAATACGCCAAATCCGCCTTACACACGGTATTAAGATCACACGAGGCGATCTCCGCATAATCCTTCGATAAACTGCGGATAGAAAACCTGCCGTCTTCACTTACAAAAGCAGCGGCATAGTTTCCCTTTGTTTCTTCAAAGAATACCGGCGCTGCGGCAAAGATTCCTTCAAGCTCAATGGGATACCCTTCAACGATTTTTCCTTCTTTATTAAATAGGTATAAACAGCTTTCAAACGAGCGCGGAAGCGCTGCAATACCGTCTTTAAATATAACGGGAGCAGCACGCAGTTTAGCATTCATTGTGTCGGAAGTAGACCAATTATCGGTTGTGCCGGCAAAGAGCAGTGCGGAGTCGGCAGAAAGCGGCACCGCTATACCGCCGTTAAAAGCAACCGGTTTGGGAAGGAGTTTTTCTGCCGTCAATACGGGATAGCCTGCAAAGGGTTCCAAGTTTGCGTTTGCCCGATAGATAGAACCGCGAGCCGAAACCGCCCACAGCGATTGGAGCTTTGAGTGTTTTATTTCGGCGGCAATACCCGCCTTTCCATCAAGTGAAAGTGTTGATTCGCTGCCGTTTAAAAGATTCATACTCTGCACATTTGAACCGTTTGTCCAAAAGACATAGGGAACATTGTCCACAGTCTTTGCGCAGATAATATCGGATTCGGGCAGCTGAGAAAGGGAACGCGGAAAGGCGGGGATTTCTTCCAGTTTACGCGCATCGGTTTTTTGCGTATAGAAATCCAAATGAACTTGGCGTCCGGCCGCAAAACGAAGCGACAGTACTCCTTTACCGTAATTCTTAAAGGCGGTTTTAAGCAGTGCATTTTGTTCCAAAAAGAACGGGATACTCCGATCCAGCGAGTAGTATACTAAGAAAGACGTTTCGGCGGAAACGGCCTTTGCAATCTTCTTCCATTCATCGGTTTTTACCAAGAGTTTACCCGTATCAGTCTCTTTTTTGCACATACCGAGCGCTTCTGCACTATTAGAAAGATACAAATAGCCGTCTTGTATCATATAAAACGGTTCCGGCAAATCGATTCGAAAGGCTCGTAACAGTCCTGACAACCATGAGGGGAATACAATACGCGGGATACGGTTGTCATCAACCACTGCAGCGGTGCTGCGATCAATGAATATCGTATTAAACAAATCTTCCAATAGATAACGACACTTTGCCTCATTTTTTAATGAAATAAAGAAAACAGGTGTTTGAGAATCCCGATGACCGAATACACCGATTTCACTCCCCATCCATTCAAAGATAAGCTGATTCAAATCTTTGTTAAAAAAGAATGAGCTGTTTCTATTCGTTGAATTAAACGTCTTTGTCAGTTCCGGAGGAAAAAAAGCTTTAGTGTTTTCGTAGAGGAATTGAGGATCGCCGAGGTTGAGCAGCGTTAAATAGGCAGTTCCTTCCGGCAGACGGGATAAAATAGACGGCAGTGTTGAGCGCCGCTGCAGGATAGTATTTACTTCGGAGCGTTCCGAAATCCAATTGATGATGCTATGAAAAGAAACCGTGTTTTCATCAAAGTTGACGTTGAGCGCCGCCGGTTCGGGGAATGCAAGCTCCCGCACCATGTTGCCGACGATATCCTGTTTTGCCACGATACCGGAAAGAAAATACGACGGTTCCGCATATACGCTGACCGCTCCCCGGTTAGAAGCACGCAGTAGAGCCGTTAGCCGTTTACCGCTCTCTTCGGAGTTTTCGGCTAAACAGGAATAGAGCAAATCTTCCGAGGTCGCGGCGATAATAAGATTTTTATAAAAACAGATATAAAGCCGCTGGTCTTGGGTCAGCTTAAACAGGAATCCTCCTTTTGCATTACCGTTTATATCAAATTCGGTTTGTGAAAGGTTCGGTATCGAATCAAGCAGTTCCGGCTTAACGGCAGTAATAAGGGGAAGCAACTGAACGGCAGCGGAGCGGACACCGATATCCGCAACAAGCGCTGCGTTATTGCCCTCATAAACAGCGATATTAATAGGAACATTCAGCAGTCGCTTAAACCAGTCGGATTGGAGTGTTGTGTTAGACCGCAATGCGCGGAGATTCCCCTGTAAAGCGGCCGTTTCGGGCGAAGAAAGAATCGAATCGACGGCGCTGAGGTACAGCCCTTTTTGCAGTGTATCGCTTGCAGAGCGAATAGTAACCGCAGCATAATATCCGTCGGCAATATGCCGCGCAGGATTCGTCCGGTTTATCAATGAATATCCGATTAACCCGACAAGCGGAATGAGAATAATCAAAATAAGGACGAGGAGAAAGATACCGGCTTTTTTGAAAAATCCGCTCTTCTTCCGCTTTTTTTTCGTGGGCGGAGGTGGAGGGGCATGTACCGTATCGGTGTCCGGTGCCGCCGTCTGCCGCTCTGCCGTATCAGCGTTTTCAATAGGCGGCATATCATGCCCTGCTGTTGAGTGAATGTGTTCGTTTAAATCGCCGGTATCCATCATAGGTATTCCTTTAATTCATTATTACTGTAGTTTTTGTTTAAGTGCATTAATTTGCGGTGCGGTCAGTCCGACAGTTTTAGTCAGATAGTTTTCCGCAACAGCTTTTAAATTGGCATCGGTAACAGCTTTGCCGCCGTTCATTTTTACAAACATATCGGTGATAATCTTCGCAATAACCGGATACCGCGCATCGGTTTTCTTGACGTTAAAATAATTCATATATGACAGCATATAGTCGTCGGCAACCTGCTGCACTGTGGCGCCCATCAAGGCTTCCAGTACGGCGGCAACCATACCGGCACGGTCTTTGCCTTCATTACAATGAACATAGAACGGTCCTTTGTGCTGCCCCATAAAGATCAGTCCATCTTTCAGTTTTGCGATAAATGCAGGGTCGTTAAAGTCAATTCCCATATTAAGGGTGATAACCTGTCCATCTTTTACCAGCCGTTCATAGTAAGGCGCTGCGGCAAGATACGGCGCCATGCTTTCGGCATTGTCTGCAAGATTGATAACAGTTACGATTTTTGCTGCTTCAACGAGCTTTGCCGCATACGGGGCGCGAGCATCTCCGAATACCGGATTGCATCCTCTGTATAGCCGATTAGCTGCAATGGAACCCGCTTGAACGGTGCGGAAGTTTGCGAATATTGCATCGGAAGCATAATCCTCACGTTTTTCGGATTTAACCAAGTGGCGCATTTCGTATTCCTGTAAATAGGCGCCTTTCTTGGAAAGCGACAGCGTTACCGGAGTTCCCTCGACTGCGCCGGTTTTGCCGCTACAGTTATCATAGCTCATCGCGATAGCGGTAAATCCGTGTGACATTCTAATCAGATAATCGCCTCTATTAACATCGCTGTAGGTTGCAACAAAGGGAGCCGTTACGGTTTTGTCTCCCAGCTTTGCGAGCAATACATCGCCAAGCTCATACCCTTTTTCTTTTAACGCCGCTTCGGTAATGTCCGTTGTAAGATTGCCGTACTTATCAACCGACGAAACGGTTCCCTGCAGCGGCTCATATACCGGCTCCTGTGAACGGTTTCCGTCCGTAGTAGCACATGACATCAGCACGGAAAGGCTGAACAATAATGCAATCGATAGGCGCATAAAACGTTTGTGAATCATAAAACCTCCAAAATATAGAAGCCTCACGCAGAAAAAGTGCAAACTTCTTTCTTAATAATGTACTATAAGTATATATGCTAATGGGGCGATAAACAAGACTTTTAACAATATACCGGACATCCGTACCGTCAAAAAGGTAGTCTTTGTTCCGCGAAAAGCCATACCCATCTGAGCCTTCTGCTCTTTTATTGAAAATACAAAAAATTTTAAAAAATTTTGCATAAAGACTAAAGTTTTTAGCTTATACCACCGATAAAAGATACGGAGATATTCTGTCTTGAGTCTCTAAAAATCGAACCGAACTTTTAGAGATTCTCTATTTTCCTGAAAAGCACGGATGCTTTTCAGTACCACATTTCATGGAGGAAATGCTATGGTTATCAACCACAACATGAGTGCAATGTTTGCACAGCGTACATTGGGTGTTACTGATGTACGTATCGGTAAGGACATCGAAAAACTGTCCAGCGGTCTGCGTATCAACCGTGCAGGCGACGATGCTTCCGGACTCGCAGTTTCCGAAAAAATGCGTGCTCAAATCCGCGGCTTAAACCAAGCTTCGGCAAACGCATCGAACGGAATCAGCTTTATTCAAGTTGCCGAAGCATATTTGCAGGAAACGACTGATATTATGCAGCGTATCCGCGAGCTGGCGGTACAAGCGTCAAACGGTATTTACAGCGCGGAAGACCGGATGCAAATTCAGGTCGAAGTCTCCCAGCTTGTTGCCGAAGTTGACCGCATTGCGAGTTCCGCTCAGTTTAACGGTATGAATATGCTGACCGGACGTTTTGCACGTGAAGGCGGAGAGAACGCCGTAACAGGATCAATGTGGTTCCACATCGGCGCCAACATGGATCAGCGCATCCGCGTGTACATCGGAACCATGACTGCTCATGCCCTCGGCGTGCGCGATCTGAGCGATAACCGCACAATGACGATCGAAACCGCAGAAGAAGCAAACCACAGCATCGGTACAATCGATGAGGCATTAAAGAAAATCAACAAGCAGCGGGCAGACCTCGGCGCATACCAGAATAGACTGGAAATGGCTGTTGTCGGAATCGATATTGCCGCAGAAAACATGCAGGCATCCGAATCACGCATCCGCGATGCCGATATGGCCAAGCAGATGGTCGAGTATACGAGAAATCAGATACTCAATCAGTCCGGTACGGCAATGTTGGCACAGGCAAATTCAAATACCCAGCTTGTGCTCTCATTATTGCGGTAATTTCTTGTATAACTCTCTTGTCTTTTTTTCGGCAAGAGGGTATACTTGGCATCGTAGTAACGAGAACCGGCGGGATGCTTCCGGTGTCCCGCTCACATGATCTTTGAAAAACACCCTTAAGAAGCCCTGTATAACAGTATTATTGGTCTTCGGTTAGTACATCGAAAGCCAATAATACTGTGTAAAAAACCGAAGGAAAAGGCGCAACCAATTTCCGTAACGTTTTTATACAGTGATAATCTCCGGCATGGATGCCGGAAGCAGACTTCAAGGAGGGTTATATGATTATTAACCACAATATGAGCGCTATGTACTCACAGCGCAACACAGGCATCGTCGAGACCAACATCGTAAAAGACATAGAAAAGCTTTCCAGCGGTATGCGCATTAACCGCGCAGGCGATGATGCTTCCGGACTTGCAGTTTCCGAAAAAATGAGAAGCCAGATCCGCGGTTTAAATCAAGCAGGCCAGAACATACAGAATGGTGTTTCCTTTATCCAAGCAACAGAAGGGTATTTAGCTGAAACCACTGATATTATGCAGCGCCTACGCGAGTTAGCAGTTCAGGCTGCCAACGGTATTTACTCCGCAGAAGACCGTATGCAAATTCAGGTTGAAGTTTCTCAGCTCGTAGATGAAGTAGACCGCATTGCAAGCCATGCTCAATTCAACGGTATGAACTTGCTTACCGGACGCTTTGCAAAGGATTCCGCAGCAGGTCCGATGCAGTTACATGTTGGTGCGAACATGGATCAGTCCGAAAAGCTCTTTATCGGTACAATGACTGCAGTAGCTCTCGGTCTTACCGGCGGTATGCAGGGCGGCGAAGGCGATATGATCACCATTTCTTCTGTGGAAGGTGCTAATATGGCTATCGGTACTATCGACAATGCGTTGAAGCAGATCAACAAGCAGAGAGCTGACCTCGGTGCATACCAGAACCGTTTCGAACTTGCATACAATGGTGTTGCAATTGCTGCTGAAAACCTGCAGGCTGCTGAATCACGCATCCGCGATGCTGATATGGCAAAGCAGATCGTTGAGTACACCAAGAATCAAATCTTGATGCAGTCCGGCACCGCAATGCTTGCACAGGCGAACACACAACCCCAGTCGGTTATCCGCCTCCTTCAATAGCGCTCAAAAGAATCGGGAAAAATAACGCAAACCTAAATCAACAGTGAGGGTTTGAGTAAAAGAGATTTCTGGATGTTATCTCTTTTTCCCGCGACTTAAGAGGAAGAAGAAGCCGCGCCCTTCTTCTTCCTTTTTTTTATCTAAGAACCTCCAAACGGTTGGAATCCATAAATTTAATACACAAAACACGTAACTAATTCGGTTTCATAAAGATTATTGATATTATAGCCGACAATGCTAGTAGCAAAGGTTTATCCGGCTTGACGGTAAAGGGGTTAGAGTGTCCGATATGAATATTCCCGGCATAGGAGCCGGTAAATATGATAATCTCATTGAAACGCTGATGAAAAAAGAGCGTGCCCCGCGCGATTCAGCTGCTGAAGATTTAAAAAAATACGAACGTCAAAATGCGATTTGGCGAAAGATAAACCAGTTCTCTACCGAAATCCGCGAAAAAACACGGGATCTCTATTCCTTTAACAATCCTTTTGTAGAAAAGACTGTTACCTCTTCCAACGAACGAGCCGTAACGGCAACTGCTTCACGGGATGCCCGCGAACAGACGTTTAAAATTTCCATTAATCAAATTGCCCAAGCAGATTCTTTTTTATCGAACGAGATATCCAAAGATTTTCAAGTTCCCAAAGGCGTATACACCTTTACCGTCGGCAAGAAAAATTTTTCGGTAAATTGGCAAGGCGGAAAATACCGGAACTTTATCGATGCCGTCAATAAAAAAGGAAAAGATATTGTTAGAATTTCGGAAATAAAAACTTCACCCAACGCGGTTTCATTGCTTGTTGAATCGCAGTTGACGGGAGAGGCGAATAAACTGGAGTTTTCCGATGATGCGTTATCTTTTGCGCTCGAAAACGGCCTGATAAAAAAGAATGACCGGCCTGCAGTAGATGCCGAAAAGACGGAAGCTGCAATCCCGGCACAGAAAACCGAACGCATCATGTTTTCAAAACCGGTACGCGGCTCACAGCAATATGTACTGGAATATACCGTATCCTTACAAAGCAATGCCGAAGCCTCCGGGACACCTTCTTCTCAAGGAGAGGCATCATCATCCAACGGGGAACCGATTTATGAACAAGTCGGTTCCGCATCATACAAGGGTGTAACCGTTAGTAATGCACCAAGCGATTCAAGCATCCTGCCAGAAACCCTTGGGTTAAATCAACAGACAGCTGCCCCTGTGGAAGATTATAATGTCCTTTCATTGGTTTCTCCGCGCGGAACGCTTATTCCGCTGCCGGCTCTGGCTGATACGGCCGAAGTTCAAACCTTTAGTATTCCGCTCAGCGAATACGGCGACATTAGCGGAATTACCGTGCATAACAACAACACCGATAAGACCGTATCGATAGAACAGATCAAAGTATATGACCCAAAAGCCACGGGCGAATACATACCGGTTAATCCTGTCTCACAGGCGCAGGAGGCTGCTCTTATCTTTGAAGGTATCCCCGTAAAGCGGAGTACCAATAAGATTGACGATCTTATTCCGGGAGTAACGCTCCAGCTTGAAGATAAAACCGATAAACAGGAGAGCATCAGTATTAAACCGGATCCGCAGCCGGCAAAAGATGCCATTATCGAATTTGTAGCAAAATACAACCGGCTTTTGACGGAAATCAATATTGTAACGAGCAACCAGCAAGCGGTTATCGATGAAATCGAATATTTTACTGATGATGAACGTAAGACGGCGGAAGAAAACCTCGGAGCTCTTTTCGGCGATACGACACTATCTTCCTTAAAGAATAATCTGCGCCAAATCGTTGCGAATGTTTACCGCAAAAATACCGATACCCCGATAAGAACCTTATCACAAATCGGTATATCGACAAAGTCGGACACAAGTTCGGGACTTAACGAAGCTCGGCTGCGTGGATATTTGGAAATTGATGAAAAGAAACTCGATGAGGCGTTAAAAAATTCCATTGAAGATGTCCGTTATCTGTTCGGCTATGATAGTGATAACGATGTACTCATCGATGACGGTGTTGCGTTTCAGGTGTTCAAACAGATAGATCCTTATGTACAGCGGGGAGGCATTTTTTCGACCCGGACAAACGGTTTGACTGCTCAGATTAAAACGAGCAAAGATAAAATCGCACGGTACGACAAAGCGCTTGAAAAAAAAGAGCTGGAGCTGCGGCAAAAATACGGGAATATGGACGGGGCTCTCCGGAATTTGCAAAAACAGTCGGATATGATCAATAATTTCAGCAGACAAAATAGAGGCGGTTCCGACAACTAATGCACAATACATTATTCGCATAGCCGCCGGAAAAGATAATAACTTGAGGAGTATGACTATAAATGGTAATAAAAATTAACGGCGAAGAACTTTCATACACACTGGAAAATGAAAAGACCCTCGGCGAGGTATTGGGCAGTATTGAAGAAGCATGCTGCCGCGAACACGAAACAATCGTGCAAGTAGCGGTTGACGGTAAAGTCCTGTCTTCCCAAGAACTCGACCAACTTTTTAAACAGTCTGTTGATACTGATATTACTCTTGAACTTTCAACATTCTCCGGAGCGGAAATCCGCAATTATATGAAGGGTTTAACGCAAGAACTATCCGATTATGCGGAAGACTTTGAGCAGGTTCCGGTATATATGCAAACCGGAAAAGATATGCAGGCACTCGAATTGTTTGGAGTATTTTCGGAAAAACTGAATGAACTGTACCGGTCATTACTCTTATCCGATATAACGGAACTCCCCATCGATATACAAATTGAAGGAAAATCAGTTCATGAGTATCAGAAAGAAATAACAGCATTATTGCGTGATATTGTTTCGAGTATCGAAGAAAAAGATATTATTCAAGTCGGTGATTTAGCCGAATATGAATTGGCTCCCCTTGTCAAAACTTTGATAAATGGGGTATCATCGGCTATACATTAGACGGAGACGGAAGCAGTGCTTGTAGAGGATATTATCGATATTGAAAAAAAGAATTCTCTCATTTATTATCGAGAAGAATTTGAGGCTACCGCCGTTTACAATATTCTGGAAAGAGAACAAAAAGGAAAAATAGACTTTTTAATCGAAGTTAATCCTATCGGTCAAAAACAACTCTTCGTACAGCTTATCGATAAGCCGGATTACCCTGTGTTGCCTATTCGTCTTGCATTAAAAGAAAAAATACAGCATTTGATTGACTCTGCCGCACTCCCTCTGTAGGAAAAAAATGCTGAAGATGCAGACTATCTTTAAGATAGTGTTGCCCCTTTTAAGTAGTTTACCGTTAGGCGATGAGCGCAGGGAATTTATCAAGGACGTAAAGTTATCCTAAAAGCGATTTTTTTTAGGATAGACACGATGCGTCCTATCATGTTTGGAGCAGCTCATGTATGAATATCATATTGAAGGCGGTTTCCCCGTAAAGGGTACCATCAAGGCAAGCGGAAATAAAAATGCTGCATTGCCCTGTATCGCCGCCGCCGTCCTTACCGACCAGCCCGTTACCTTAAAGAATCTTCCCGAAATCGAAGATGTTTTCGTAATGTTTAAAATCTTTGAATCCTTCGGCGGAACAATTGTTAAAGTTGCACCAAATGAATATACGCTGCAATTAAAAACCGTAACCGGTTATGAAGTACCGGCGCCGCTGGCTCAAAAGATACGGGCTTCTATTTTATTTGCAGGTCCGCTGCTTGCACGCCACGGAAAAGTTATGATGACTCCTCCCGGCGGCGACGTTATCGGACGGCGGCGGTTAGATACCCATTTTTTGGCACTGACAGAACTCGGTGCGCAGGTAAAAATAAACGGTCATTTTTTATTTACGGCAAATAAGCTCATCGGGCAGGATATTTTTTTGGATGAAGCATCCGTAACCGCTACCGAGAATGCAGTGATGGCCGCGGTAACCGCCGAGGGCGAAACCGTTATCACCAATGCGGCAAGCGAACCGCACATTCAAGACCTCTGCAAGCTGTTAAATGCAATGGGGGCAAAGATAAGCGGTATCGGCTCTAATATTCTGACTATTCACGGAGTACCCCAGCTGCACGGCGCGGAGTACCGTATCGGTGCGGATTACATGGAAGTCGGTTCGTTTATCGGGCTTGCGGCAGTTACCCGCGGCTCGCTTACCATTACCGATATCAACCCGCCCGATATGCGTCCGATAAAACTTGCGTTTAACAAGCTGGGTATCCGTTGGGAAATCGATGGGACAAGCCTTACCGTACCTGCACAGCAGAGTTTAAAAGTAAACTGCGACCTTGGCGGCATGATCCCTAAAATCGATGATGCGCCGTGGCCGGGATTCCCCGCAGACCTTACCAGCATTATGGCGGTTATTGCGACACAGGTGGAAGGCACGGTGCTTATCCACGAAAAAATGTTTGAATCCCGAATGTTCTTTGTCGATAAACTGATCGGTATGGGGGCGCGTATTACGCTTTGCGACCCGCACCGTGCCGTGGTTACCGGCCCCAGCACCCTGCACGGTTCCGAATTGGTTTCGCCCGATGTGCGCGCGGGGATGGCGCTTGTTATTGCAGCCTGCTGCGCCCGCGGTGAAAGCCTCATCCGTAATGTATACCAAATCGAACGCGGCTACGAACACCTCGTCGACCGGTTTAAAGCACTCGGCGTACAGATTGAACGCAAGCCGATCTGCGTATAACATTGCATACAAATGCTTACTTCGCTATACTTTTTCCGATTATGAAATATACACAGCTGCCTGTTTATGAACAAAAGGCACGGATTTTAGAGAGTTTGGAACGCCATCAAGTTATTGTTGTTGAAAGCCCTACCGGATCGGGAAAAACAACCCAGCTGCCGGTAATTTTACATGAGGCGGGATATACGCAAACCGGTATGATCGGCGTTACCCAGCCGCGGCGGATTGCCGCTCTTTCCGTCAGCGAGTTTATCGCAAACCAACTAAAAGTTCCGCTCGGCGATTTAGTCGGCTACAAGATGCGGTTTGAAGATCATACCTCGCCGGAAACCAAGATAAAAATTATGACCGACGGGATTCTCTTGCAGGAGCTTAAACTTGACCCATGGCTCAGCAAGTATTCCGTTATTATGGTAGATGAGGCGCATGAGCGCAGTTTGAATATCGATTTTATCCTCGGGCTGCTCAAGCGGATTTTGCAGGAGCGGCATGATTTTAAGGTGATTATCTCGTCGGCGACGATAAACACCGATATGTTTTCGATGTATTTTAACGAGTGTCCGGTGATTAAAATCGATGCGATGACCTATCCGGTTACCCTCATCTTTGATCCGCCCGCGCTGACAGCCTCTACAGAGACGCTTGCTGCCGAAACCGCGCTGCTCGATAAAATCGCGATGATTGTCGGGCGAATTTTAAGCGAAGGCCGCCCCGGCGCCATTCTCGTGTTTCTCCCCGGTGAACGGGCGATTAAGAACTGCATCGAGCGGCTCTCGCATGAGCCGTGGTTCCGCAAGCTCTATCCGCTGCCGCTGTACGGGCGCTTGAGCAAGGAAGAGCAGGAGCGGGTGTTTAAGTCCCCGCCGTTCGGGAAAAAGAAGATTGTTATCGCAACAAATATTGCCGAAACCTCCATCACCATCAACGATATTGCTGCCGTTATCGACTCAGGCTTGTCAAAGCTGAATTTTTACAATCCCTTTACCTACACATCCAGCTTGGATGAAGCGCCGGTGTCGAAGGCATCGTGTAATCAACGGCGGGGACGCGCCGGACGGACACAGGAGGGGGTATGCTACCGCCTCTACACCCGCAAGGATTTTGAAACCCGCGTTATGTACACCACGGAAGAAATCTACCGCACCGACCTCTCGGAGGTGGTAATGCGGATGGCGGAGCTCGGTATCTACGACTTTGCGAACTTCGATTTTATCTCCCCGCCCGGCAAGAAGGGTATTATCGGTGCGGTGGATACGCTCAATATGCTCGGCGCGTTGGAGAGCGATAACAGCCTGAGTAAAATCGGGCAGATGATGTGCCTTTTCCCGCTCAGCCCGCGCCAATCCCGTATGATTGTAGAGGCAGTGCTCTATTATCCCGAATCGATTGAGGATGTATTGATTGCCGCGGGCTTTTTATCGGCACGCAGCCCCTTCCTCTTCCCCGACGGGCAGGAGCTTGAAGCGAGAAAAGCCCACGCAGCATTCCGCGATCCGCTCGGAGACTTTGTGTCCTTCCTTAAAGTGTACCGGCAGTACATGCAGGCGGAAAACCAAAAGAAGTTTTGCGACCGCTTTTACCTCGACGAGCGGATTATGGCGGAAATTGCCAACATCAAAGAGCAGCTGGAGCTGATTGTCTCCGATATGGGCGTGCCGATTCTCTCCGGCGGAAAACCGGCGGATTATTTGACGGCAGTTGCCCGCGGTATGATCCAGTTTGTGTGCGCTGCGCAGGGGCGGGATGTGTACCGCAGCCTGACAACCGAAAAGATTTCCATCCATCCGGGTTCCTGTATGTATAAGGAGCATCAAGCCTTTATCGTCGCAGGAGAGATTGTGCATACGTCGCGGATGTATGCCATGTCAGTCTCGCCCCTTTCCAAAGACATTGTAGCGCTGGTCGCCCCTGCGCTCCTTGACAAAAAAGCGGCGCAGGAAGCGCGGGCAAAGGCCGGCACTGCTGAAGGCAGGGCTGATCGGTCTGCCGTCGGAACCGGAAGAGCCGGAGGTAAAAACGCGCAGGGAGCCGGTGCGTCCGGAAAGCTCTCCGGCAGCGCAGGAAGGGCTGCACCACACGGTTCCGCAGCGGCATCGGAAACCGCAGACAGAAAAGGCTCCGGCAGCACCGGTACCGCAGCTGAAAAACAGGCGCAGACGGTATCCATCTGCGGCACCCCGTACATTATACAAAAGATGAAAGGGAAAAAGCAGCTCTTGCTGCCGTGGGAACAGTTCAGCCATACGGTGGAGCAGCTGCGGGCAGAGGCCAGTGGTATCGTCTATGACGGCCAGCTTGAACAGCTGAAAAACCTGCGCGCAAAGATTACCTTCGGCAGCTATGAACTGCTTGCCGGAGAGAAACTCGGCTTGGTGTTAAGCATCGCCGAAGCTTTTCCGCTGCAGCCGCTCGAATCCGATACACCATTCCCGCGCACCAAGAATTTCACGCTGCCGGATGACACTACAACCCTGCTGGAGCAGCTGCCGCTCATCTTCCGGACGGTAACGGCAAAGCAGAAGAGCAAACAGCTCGGCTTTATCACCCTGTTCAACGACGGCAACGGTACTTTCTGGCTTAAAACTTCGCGCGGGTTCCACACCGCCCTGCATGAGAACCTTGCTTCCTTGCAGCAGCTTATCGACAGTGCAGGGGCAGGACTGGATGAAGCGCAAACTACTGCGGTTAATAGCCTCTACAGCAAGATCGCGAAGCTGATATAGATAAAAAGCAGCCATATTGATACGGGCTTTACATCACCTGTAAAATGTGTAATAGTTGCGAATACGAGGAGTCAATGATGGAAAAATTTGTTTCGTGGGATGTCAGCTATGATGTGGGGGTACCGAGTGTCGATAAACAGCACCGCCACCTCGTTGATTTGATCAATAACTTATACAATGCTTGTCTTGGTGAAAAAGCAGAACTTGAAGAGACCTTTAGAGATGTAATGAAAGAATTGGTAGACTATGTAATGATTCACTTTAAAGATGAAGAAGTTATCATGGAAGAAATGAACTATCCGGCGTTAAAAGAACACAAACAAAAACATGAACTGTTTGTTAAAGAAATTTTAAAATCAGTTAATGCCTATAAAAACGGCAAACAATTCGTTCCCAACTCATTTGTCCGCTTTTTGCGCGACTGGCTGTTTAATCATATCTTAATCGACGATAAGGCGTGGGCACGCTATTACTTTTCACTCAAAAAATAAAACAACAAAGGGCAGTCTTAAAAGCTGCAAACTTTTAGAACTGCCCTTTGCATAGAGCCGGACTTAGCGGGTAACGATACGGCTAAACCGCTTTTTACCGGCACGGAGAATAAGTTCTCCTGTTTCGTCCAAGGCGGCGGCGGTAATGACCGCTTTAAAATCGGTAACCGATTCGCCTGCAACAAGTGCCCCTCCCTGCTCTATTAAACGGCGGGCATCACTTTTAGTGGCGCATAAACCGCTTTGTACAAATAGATCGACAATCGAAATCCCCTGCTCAAAAACACTACGGTTCATTTCTACGGTCGGCATAGCGCTTTTATCGCCGCCGCCGCCGAATGCGGCTTTAGCACCGGCAAGCGCTGTATCTGCTTCATCCTTACCGTGTATTTCTTTGGTAACTTCCCATGCAAGCCGCTCTTTTGCCTCATTAATATTGCCTGCACAGATACGGTCAATCTCTTCGATCGGCAAAAAGGTAAACAGCAGCATAAAGCGGCGCACATCGGCGTCATCAACATTCCGCCAATACTGGAAAAAGTCGAATACGGGGGTCATCTCTTTGTTTAAGAAGAGTGCGCCTTTTTCGCTCTTTCCCATTTTTTTACCGTCGCTGCGGGTAATGAGCGGGAAGGTAAGCCCGAATACTTCATCACCGGTCTTGCGCCGAACGAGGTCAACCCCTGCGACGATATTGCCCCACTGGTCGTCTCCGCCTATTTGCAGGCAGCAGTGATGTTTTTGGTGAAGCATTAAAAAGTCGTAACTTTGCAGCAACTGATAGTTAAATTCGAGGAAGGATAGCCCCGTTTCCATACGGATTTTGTATGCCTCAAACGAAAGCATCTTATTAACCGAAAAACAGGAGCCGATGTCCCGAAGAAAATCGATATAATTCAGATCCGCCAGCCAATTTTTATTGTTTTCTGGAAAGGAGGTTTTTCCGTCAAAACCGATAAACCGGTCGAGCTGCGCTTTTATCTTTTCAACATTTTCATCAAGCTGTTGATAATCCAGCATCTTGCGCATCTCGGTCTTGCCGGAAGGGTCGCCGATGCGCCCCGTACCTCCGCCAAGCAGCGCAATACCGATATGCCCCGCATCGCGTAAATGCCGGAGTGCAAACTGCGGCACAAGGTGCCCGATGTGCAAACTGCCGCCGGTAGGATCGGTACCGATGTAAAACGTAACCGGACCTGTATCCATTAACGCGGACAGTGCTTCCACATTAGTACATTGCTGAAAAAATCCGCGGTCTATTAACGTCTGTAAAGCTTTATTCATAACGGGATGATACTCTTTTTTATAAATAAATGCAACTTTTACCACAAAACACACGAATCAGAGAGTTTTTGAGATTCCCTATAGTTGCTCTGTCTTCCAGTCTTTAATTGTCCGCGCTTGTTCATCAAAAGAGCTGCCGATCAATACAATCTTCTTTCCGTCTGCCTTGTACTGCGTGGCATAGCGGTTCTCCTTTATCTGATTAATTGCATCTTCCGCACTACCGTTGCTAAAAAGCTTAAACTCGAAGATATAGATGCTATCGACGGTTTGTATGACGCAATCACTGCGCCCAGTTGAGCAATGCACTTCCGTTTGTACGAACTGTCCCATCAGCGTGAAGACGAGATACACTGCGGTCTGGTAATTTTGTTCTCGCAGCTTCAAATTTTTCTCGGTGAAGTTATCGTACGGAATACCGGCGATGATCGACTGTATCCGTTCCATAAAGCCGTTTACATCACCCTTGCGGATATCTTCCACAAATCGCCATATCGACTTTCCTGTTTCAGCAGGTTGTACCGATGAATATGCAGGCAGTAAATTCTTTAAAAAGCCGTACCGTACCTCATCATTTGGAAAGCCAAGCCGGTACAACCGCGCTTCCTTTATATACTCTTTTATCGTCAAATACCCTGATTGAAAAAGAATCGGAAACGGTTCCTTTGCAACGGCTCGGTATGTTTGTAAACCTTCTTCATCAAGTTCTACCTTTCCGTCCAGATCGGGAATATAATAGTGTGCGTCTTTAAGGTAATTAACTAAAAAAGTCGGCGTCCCGGTTGCAAACCAGTAACTTTGAAAAATCTGCCCGTCAAATACCCGTAACAGGCTAAACGGATTATACATATTTTCAGCTGCTTGAGCAAAACAGTAACCGTCATAATTTTGCTTTAGCTGTTTAAGTGTTTCATCGTAGGTAAGCTCATTTGCCTGTGCAAGCGCTTCAATTTCCGGAGCAAAGGTATTTTCCAATTCACTTTGGCTGATACCGCAGATACCGGCATATTTGGGTAGTAGACTTATATCGTTTAGATTATTCAGATCGCTGAAAATACTGATTTTACTGAACTTTGTTACCCCCGTCAAAAACGCAAACCGGATATATTCATCACAGGTTTTAATCACAGAGTAAAAAGCTTTGAGCGTATTACGGTACTGTTCATTGAGTTCTGCATTTTCCCCCATCGTTTGCAGCAAAGGCTTATCGTATTCGTCTACGAGAATAACAGCTTGTTTGCCGGTTTTTTGATATACAGCCTTTATGAGCCGTTCAAAACGTGAGGCAAAAAAAGACTTTTCTTCTTTTGTTACTTGTATACCGTATAGACTTTCCGGTTCTTTTAATAAAGAATCGAGCCGCTCGTTCAAAACTCCGTTTTCCAGATACTGCCCAATGTTAAAGTCAAAATACAGCACCGGATATTCTTGCCACGCAGCTCTGGCTTCTTGTCCCGCTTGCGCTTCTTCAGCTTTTTCGATATAGAGGTCTTTAAACAGCTCTTTTTGCCCGCGGAAATATGCAGCCAAGGTTGAAAGAAAAAGGCTTTTGCCGAACCGCCGCGGACGGCTGAGAAAATAAACCTTACTGTTACTGATTAATTGAAAAAGATATTCGGTTTTATCCACATATAGAAAACCTTTTTCCCGTAAATCTTTAAAACTCTGTACACCGATCGGTAGTTTGCGCGGAATGTTCATATCGATAGTATAACAGGGTTTTCCGATTCAGCCTATCCTCAACTTTCCACCAACCGCATTACCAACAAAAAAAGCCTGCCCCGCGCAGTGCGGAACAGGCTTTTAAGCGTAGCTGCTAGGCCGAATACGGCTTAGTAAGCAACTTTGAGAGAAAGAACAAATGCACCGTAGTGTTGCCCATCGATAACAGACTTATTAATAACACCAAGGTATTTATTCTTGGTAATTGAACCATGATTCCACTTGGCTTGTACTTCAACCTTTTCAACCGGGCTGAATTTTACACCGAGGTCATAGGCAAGACCAACTGCAGAAGATCCATGGTTGGTTTCAAGCCAGACATCAGCAAAGGGTTTTAACCACATAGAATCGTTGATATTAATCTTGTATGCACCCCAAACCTTTGCAAAGAGCGGGAATTTCGAAGCACCAAGCAGTTGATACATACCGACATAGACACCTGCATCCAAACCTTCAACCAGATTGGTTGCATCTTTCTTATCACCCTTTGTTACAAACTGTGCAAACACAGCCATATCAGTACGACCATTTCCAATAGGTGTACCAGCTGAACCGACATACACACCGGCACCTATCCATTTATACTCAGCAGTAAATACAGTGTCCCAATTAAATACACGAGATGTATATTTAAGTCCACCATCAAAAGCAGCTCTTAACTTTAAGCCATCCATCGGCTCAGAAGTTACTTCAGCACCAATGCTGAGGTTATGATTAGTATCATACTGGTTGCTAAGTGTTGTGTTAACGGTAAGAGCAAAAGCAAGCATCTTATCAAGCGGCTTCATAGAAAGATCAAAACCGAGACCATAGTAGAAATCTGTTTTAGAATCTCCATCGGCCTTTGTCACGAAGGGGTAATAGCCGGGTTCAGGGAACCAGAGCGGTGCGGGAGGAGTACCGTGCAGAGAACCGCCTTCTACCCAACCGCCAAGCTCTTCGCTATATATGAACTCACCTTCATCTAACATGGTATTACCATCAAAATACTTCATGGTTTGAGCTTGAGACTTAGAAGCAGGTTTCCAATTGCTGCTGGAACCAAGTTTTAAGCCAACATCCAAATCCATAAAGTCCTTGTTTGCATAGCCGATCTTGGTACCATAACCGCTAAATCCGGGTTTAAATTTATAGTCATCTTTACGATATTTCTTATTTTTATCGACCGGCAACCATATTTCGGCATAATTGGCTTTAAAACTGGGCGTATCAAATACGGTCAAATAAGCGCCATAGATAAATAATGTAGCTTCAAGACCATCTACTTTCCCGTCCAGCGCAAAGTGTCCACCACTGTCTTTTTCGCTGAGGATATTCAGCTCCACATCTGTTAAACTAACTTCTCCATATACGGGGACGTCGTTCTTTGTGGATGTTTTATCAGCCTTCTTGAGAAGCGGGAATTTTACGCTCCAAGAAGCTTCGTTTTTAAATCCGTGTTTTACACCGCCCGGACCGAGGTCAATACCCCAGCTCAAGGTTGCGTCGGCTTCGATATCGACGCTCGGTTCTGCAGTTGCAGCATTTTGCGCCCACACAAAAGTAGCAGCAAAAAGAATAGTCAAGCTTACGAGTAGATATTTTTTCATAATGAAAAATACCTCCTTTAATACTTTCTTGGCCAAAGCGTAACACGCTTTTGTGCGGCCAAACTTAATTAAAAATATGCTAGCTGATTTTTTTTATTTGTCAATCACTTATTTTGTAACTTTTTTGCTTTTTTTTGTTACGGACAACCTCTCTTCCATATAATATAGAAGCAATAATCAACCCTGTTTTTGTAAAATCGCAGGGGATATAACAAATAATGCGTAATTATTTAAGCGCTTCCACTTCTGCTTGAGGGAGTCCTACAATTTTACAAATATCGCCGAGGGGATAACCCATTGTAAGCATGGTTTTTGCCGTTTCGAGCGCTTTTTGGCGGGAGCCGCGCTCAAGGCCTCTTGCTTCACCTTCGGCAAGACCGAGCGATTTGCCTTCAGCTCTCCCGCGTTCAAGGCCTTTCCGTTCAGACTCGTTTATCATCGAGAGCCGGTCGCTTTCATATTCCCACGCTGCCTCATACCGCTTCCGTTCTTGCTCATCCAGATAAAAGATGTCCATCACCTTATTTGCCTTCGCCATTACCGGATTTCCTTGTGCGAGCACTTACCTTACCTCCTATCTTTTGAAAATATGTGGGCACCTACTTCGTTATTTCACAAAAATTAGTCCTCAACGTATCAGAAGCGGCACGGATGCCGCTGGTTTTAGTCTGCTACGTGTTTGTCTTGCAAACACGTAGGTAAAAAATGTGCAGGGATGTACATTTTTTACCGTGCTTGCGGGTAATTTTTGTTCACGCCTCGTATCTGCTCCACCTCTTTTCAAAAGAGTTAGTTCGTATAAATCGTAGTCAGTCTATCAGTTTTTGTTCTTTACCGGTAGAGACTTTTTTCTTTGCTCCACCATGGATGGCGGGGGTTTCAAGCAGAAGCGATGGGGCCGTCCAAAAACTGAAAACCTATCGGCTTACAAAAATGCGGTGAGTGCGGTATACTGTATAAAACTCGGATACCCGTGTTCGAGTTTCACCGGTGGTAAACATCGCATACCGAAAGATAAAAGCAAGGAGGTACCGATGAAAAAGAGCTTTGACGACCGATAAAAAATGTACGTCCGTGTACATTTTTTATCTCGAGTGTTTTTGCTACGCAAAAAACTCGACAGGGTTTTAACCACCGCCATCCATGGCGGATGATTATATGTTCTGTACAGTCATGCAGGATGAAGAACTGTGCAAAGAACTATTGTCAATGATTCTTAGAAACAAGGTCGGTAAAATTGTACGGCTTTTTAGACAAAAACCTATCGAAAATCAAATAGCTTCCAAGGGCGTGAGGCTTGATATAATGATAGAAGATGAGACAGGAAAACTCTATGATATAGAAATGCAAACCACGAACGAACGAAACTTACCAGAGAGAATGCGCTATTACCAATGTGCGATAGACAACAGCGCAATTAACAAGGGCGGTGACTACAATGATTTGCCTGACACTTTTATCATCTTTTTATGTACCTTTGATTACTTGGAAAAAGGCTTACCCGTTTACACGATAAAACCTTACTGTAGCGAAGCGGAACAGGAATTTACTGATGGAACTACAAAAATAATCATCAACAGTACTGCTTCGGAACAGGCGGAAGAAAACCTAAAAGCCTTTTTATCTTACATGAACGGACAAAGTCCGAATACGGTATTCACTAGAAAGCTGGAGGAGAAAGTAAATGAAACCAAAGAAGACGAAGAGAAACGGAGGGAGTATATGTTATTAAAATCATTTGAAATGGACGCACGCAGAGCCGGTATAGCCCAAGGAATGCAAGCCGGTATAGCCCAAGGTAGAAGCGAAGGCATAGCCCAAGGTGCATATCAAAAAGCGCTTGAAACGGCAAAGAATTTACTCGGTTTAGGACTATCGATTGAGAAGATCGCACAAGCAACCGGCCTATCCCAAGCGGAAGTAGAAAAGCTGTAAGGCGAAATGAGGAGGTGCCGATGAAAAAGAGCTTCGATGGACAGCATCGAGCTGCCATGGGATTTGCTCATTTTCACACCTCCTACAGTCCTTATGTGACTTTTGGAAGAAAATGGCTGGAAAAATTCATCATTTCTTAAATTAAAATTTATTTAAGTGCTTCCACTTCTGCTTGAGGGAGTCCTACAATTTTACAAATATCGCCGAGGGGATAGCCCATTGTAAGCATGTTTTTTGCTGTTTCAAGCGCTTTTTGGCGGGAGCCGCGCTCAAGGCCTTTACGCTCAGACTCGCTTATCATCGAGAGCCGGTCGCTTTCATATTCCCATGCTGCCTCATACCGCTTCCGTTCTTGCTCATCCAGATAAAAGATGTCCATCACCTTATTTGCCTTCGCCATTACCGGATTTCCTTGTGCGAGCATAGACCGCTCCTCCTTACTGTCTGTTTTGATAAACATAAGCCATTTTTCTAGGCTTGTCAAACTCTCTTTTTGCAGCTTTGTTAAGTCTAAAAAGTGAATCTCCAAAAGCTCATCCAAGAGTGTTTGTTCTTCCGTTTCCCGTATCTGATAGATTGAATATATCTTTTCGCTCAGCTTAAACGGGCTATTCAGCACATTGATTGCAATACACTTTTTCAACTGCGCATACTGGAAGCCGCTCATAAAATGTTCATGGATCAGTTTAGAACAGTAAAAGATACTGCGTTTAGGATAATAATCAAAATAGGTATTCTGCATCTCTACATCGATTTTACGGCCGTCGCGTAAGCGGATTTTAATGTCGAGCCGCCCGGTTTTATCGTTGTAGAATCGGGGAATCTGTTCGCTATTTTCGATACGAACATCGTCAAAATCATCTTTGCTCAACAGGGTAACCAAAGAGAGAAATTCGATCATGATATCCTTATTCTCTTCAGTACCAAAGAGCTTTTTGAATGCATAGTCGTTTCGAGCGGTGAAATGCATTGAGCTGTTATGGGATTTGCTCATTTTCACACCTCCTACAGTCCTTATGCGACTTTTGGAGGAAAATGGCTGGAAAAAACACTATAATTTACATCAAAAATTCATCATTTCTTAAATTAAAATTTATCGCTGAGAAACCTCTGAGAGCTTCTCCCCTCCCAGCAAATCCCGCTCATCCTATTCACTAAAATCGCTAAATGAGGTATCATTTTAGCCGTTTTATGAAAAAAAGGGGGAATCCGTTATGGATATTCAATCGGTATTAAAAAGTCTGCACCCGCTTGAGATCAAGGTATTAAAGAACTTTAAGATAGGCGAAGGATTATATGCGAAAAAACTGCAAGAGGTTTTGCAGTATAAAGAAGGTCATGCAAATCAGGCCTTTTCGTGGCTCAAGCTCAAGGAATTGGTAGAAGAAAAAACGAGAAAGACAACCGTTGTCTATGAATTGACGGAGCTTGGCAAGGATTATGCACAAAACGGATTGCCTACCGAGCGGATTATCCTATTGTTAAAGGAAGCAGGGCCACTCAAGCTGCCCGAAATTGCGCAAAAACTCGGTTTACAGAATAAGGATGTCGGCTCTTCCTTCGGGGAACTTTCCAAGGCGGGCTGTGCCGCGATGAATGATGAAAAAAAAGCGGCATATATAAAAGACCCTGACGATAAAAACTTCTTGCTGAAAAAAGCGCTGCTGAAACGTGCCGCGGAGGCTGCCGAGTGCCGTCTGCCTGAAGACTCTTTAACGGATGACGAAAAGACCTGCATTGCCGATATTGCGAAAAAGCGCGGCGCTGCGGATACCGCATTCAAGATTATCGAACGGGACGAGATTGTTTACGCCTTTACGGATATGGTTGCCGCAGTGCAGAAAGCCTTGAATGCGGCGGGCATTACCGGCGATGAAACGGGACAACTGACATCCGAAAGTCTTAAAACAGGCGCATGGAAAACGCAAACCTTCCGCAGCTACAATATCCAGCTGCCGCCAGCCCGCGTTATCCCCGGCAGAACAAACCCCTACGTTGATTTTTTGGAGAGCGTCAAAGATAAACTCACGTCGCTCGGCTTCGAGGAATTTGACGGGCCGCTGGTCGAAACGGATTTCTGGAACTCTGATGCGCTCTTTATGCCGCAGTTCCACGCAGCCCGCGACATTCACGATGTGTATTACCTAAAAAATCCCACGCACGCCAAAGCGATTGAGGAACCCTTCCTTTCCCGCGTTGCGGAAATTCATGAAACGGGCGGGGACAGCGGCAGCCGCGGCTGGAATTATCACTTTGATCGCGATTTTACTCGACAGCTTTTGCTCCGCAGCCAAGGCACGGTATTGTCCGCTCATCAGCTGGCAAAGGCAAAAATCCCGGGTAAATACTTCGGTATTGCGCGCTGCTTCCGCTACGATAAAGTAGACGCAACGCACCTTTCCGACTTTTACCAGACGGAAGGTATCGTCCTCGGCGAACAGGTCAACCTGCGAACGCTGCTCGGTATCCTCAAGATGTTTGCCGTCGAAATTGCCGGCGCCACCGAAGTGAAATATGTCGGAGGGTACTTCCCCTTTACGGAACCTTCTATAGAGGTGCATATCAAGCATCCGGTACTCGGCTGGTTTGAACTGGGCGGATCCGGCATCTTTCGCCCCGAAGTTACCAAGGCGATGGGCATCGACGTTCCCGTTCTGGCATGGGGTATCGGAATTGACCGTATGGCGCTGATGGCATTGGGGCTCAACGATTTACGCGAGTTGTTCAGCACCGATATTGAAGGCGTCCGGCTCCGCAGATAGCGCAAAGCGGGGATGCTTCAAAAGCCGGTTGCTTTTTCGACATTCCCAAGCGTACATAACACAAAAACGATAATCTATGAACCGGAAATCTTCTTTACTCAAAAGCGGTATTAGCCTGTCCGTACTCACCCTCATCTCGCGGATTTTGGGGCTGATACGGGAAATGACCAAATCAGCCTTCCTCGGCACCGGCCCCCTTGCGGACGCCTTTACCGTTGCGTTTATGATTCCCAATCTGCTTAGGCGCATCTTTGCCGAAAACAGCATGACCGTTGCGTTTATACCTACTTTCCAAACGTATCTGGAGGAAGAAAAACGCAATACGCCGGATGCAAAGGCGACGATGAAGGAGTTCCTTTCCGCAACATTCACTATGCTGTCTTTTGCCGTAACGGGCACCGTCATCATCGGGATTTTGTGCAGCGGTCTGATTGTTGCGGTGTTCTTTCCGAAAATCGGCGACTTTTCCGCAACGGTGCTCTTAACGCGCATCATGTTTCCGTACCTGCTACTTATCTCCGTGGCAGCATTCTTTCAAGGAATATTGAACGGCGTCCGCAGCTTTTTACCGACAGGGATTACGCCGATTTTGTTTAACCTGTCCGTTATCGGCTGCACCTTTGTACTCGCAAAGCCCTGCGGCAATCCGGCTCTTGCAATGGCAATCGGCGTGGTAATCGGCGGATCCTTCCAGATGCTGTTTCAACTCCCCTTTGTACTGCGCGCAGGCTTTTCGTTTAAGCTGATATCGTTCCGGCGCTGTGTCCGGAACGCCGGAGCGCGGAAAATCCTACGGCTGATTGTGCCGACCTTGATAGGTACGGCGGTGTATCAGATTAACGACCTCGTTTCCACGGCGCTTGCGACATACTCCGGAGTCGGAGTCGCGGCAAGTTTGCAGTATTCAATCCGTTTACAAGAACTTATTCTCGGCATCTTCGCCGTTTCTGTCGGCACGGTTATCCTGCCCGACCTGTCCGCCCATGCGGTTAATAAGCAATGGGAGGTATTTCAAAAACTGCTCTTGAATGCCGCAAAGATTATTGCGCTCGTAACCGTTCCTGCAACGATTTTCCTGCTCTGTTCGGGCGAACATATTATCATTTTGGTGTATAAGAGCCGCCGCTTCACTGACGAGTCTGTCCGGCTTACTTTGCAGGCCTTTCAGTGGCATATCGCAGGGTTGTTTTTTATTGCATTAAACAGGATTTTAACCTCGGCTTTTTATGCGCAAAGCGATACCAAACGTCCCACGATTGCAGGTATTGCGTGTTTCGGAATCAATATTGTGCTTGCGGCAGCTCTGGCGGGTATTATGCAAGGCGGCGGTATCGCGTTGGCACTGACCGTTGCGAGTGCTGTCAATACCGGCCTTCTGCTGTATTTTCTTACCAAAAGCGATTCGATCGATGTGCGTACCTTGCTTGTATCGGCAACAGGTTTTACCGTTAAGATGCTGCTTTTTTCGCTGATTGCCGCCGCCCCGCTGTATTTTTTCGGTGCACGGCTCTACGATCCGTTAGCGGCGTACCCCCGCATTATCGCACAAGGACTTCCGCTCTTTATCAGCGCCGCGCTTTTCGCACTGATTATTTTAACGCTGCTTTTGATAACGGGTGATTCTTTGTTAAAAACTGCCGTACAAAAAATACGGCGGCGGTAAACGCATTAGGCCTTACCCTTGACAGCCCCGCAGAATGATTGTGGCTGCTCAACCTTTCCTTTTGAAAATATGCGGGCATCTACTTCGTTATTTCACAAAAATTAATCCTCGACGTGCAAAAAGCACGCCTGTGGGTAATTTTTGTTCATGCCTCGTATCTGCCTCACCTCTTTTCAAAAGGCTAACGCAAAAATTATTTTTAACCATCAGCCTCAATTTTTCTGCGATTTTTATATACTCGGCCTAATGCGTTTACCACCTGTTAGAAAAAATATGCAAAATTTTATTTCCGTAAAATGCAACGGTTGAACAAAATATGAATTTTGGAAACTGTTGCATTCGTGCGCGAAAAGCGCACACATCAATGCGCAAGTTTTCGAAAGAAAACTTGACGGTTAAGGTGAGCGGCGTCATTGTAGACGCTCACCTTATACCTATGAAATTTCGCATAGAAGGAAAACACCCACTTAAAATATTTCTGATGCAGTTGCGGTGGTCGCGGCAGTTTTTGTCTTGAAAACTTACCCGATTGCGTTTAAGACTTTGTTCAATCGGTTCTTATCAAAAAGATCCAACGGGCGGCCTTCCGTAAAGCGGCGTGCTTCTTCCGTAAAGGTACCGGCAGTCATACAAATCCCCTTACCGGCCTTCATCTCTTTAATTCTTCCGTGAAAGTCGCGCAACACCAACTCACCGACCGAGCCTTGAGAGCGGAAGAAGCGGTATATCACGAGATCCGCCCATTTGGGCGTATCGATTTCCGCAACGATATCGGTATAGGTTGCAAGAACACTGATATCAAGTATCTTCACTTTAGCGTTAGGAAAGAAACGAGAAACGATTTTGCGGCACAATCCGACAAATTCACTCTGCCCTGCCATCAAATATGTATGGAGGTTTTTATTCTGATTTAATTCCTGATACCGCATAATAAGGGAAGCAACATCTTTATAGCCCGGACTGACGGTCTGGATTTCTTTTAATTGGATCAGTGCTTTTTGTAAATCTTGCGTTTTAATCCGTGCAGCAGCTAAATTATAGCGCAGCTCGTTCATGATATCCAACGGAAT
Source organism: Treponema sp. OMZ 838 (assembly GCF_000775995.1). NCBI lineage: Bacteria > Pseudomonadati > Spirochaetota > Spirochaetia > Treponematales > Treponemataceae > Treponema > Treponema sp. OMZ 838. Next base: position 796,171 of record NZ_CP009227.1, read on the forward strand.
GCTGTCATGTTTTAGACCGATTTCAAAATCTTCAATTGCCTTATCCAATTGACTCGCACGCATCCGTATTAACCCTGCATAGAGCGCTGCACGAGGCCCCACTTCGGGAGATACCCGCAAATGCGTAAAGATTTTTAATGCTTGATCATTCGAGCCGACTTCATAAAAACATTCTCCCATTGCAAAGAGTGCTTCCTTATTATCCGGCTGCACATCTAAGACTTTTTTCAAGCTGGGAAGCGCCTCTTGATATTTCCGTAAACTTTGGAGCGTATAGCCAAGATATTTTAACGCCATCACGTTATCAGGTTGAGTGAGCAATGCTTTCCGCAAAAACGGAACCGCTTTTTCATATTCTTTTTGAATATAGTAAATATATCCGAGGTTATAGTTTATTTCAAAATGGTTGGGATTAATATTTTTTGCCAGCAAAAGCCCTTTCTTCGCTTCTGCAAACCGGTCTGTTTTCATTGCGCTGATGCCGTACCGTAAGCTGATTTCAAATTGCTCCGATGGAATACGCCCGCTCATCTGATCCAACAGCGGCGCATAAGAAGCATAGGCCTTTTCCCAGTCTTGATCCTGAAAGTATATATCTCCGACCATTAAAAGTGCGGCGCTGTCGTTCGGATTTTGCGCAAGCCGCTTTGTTGCTTCGCGTATTACTGCGGCCTTATTTTTTTTGCCGATCGATAATGTTCCGCGGCCTTTAAGCCCCGTCATAACAACTGTTACGACGGCAACAACTGCGATAATGATGAAAATAGAGATAATTACAACAGACATACTGTATGTATTATCTTATCTATTTGGATAACTGTCAAGATAAGCCCCGTTTCCGAAATATTGCTTATTTACGAGTGCGGTGTCGTACGATATTCACAAAAAAATTCCACAGCGGGATTAAGTACAGAAAAAAGGCTGCTACAAGCACTACCGACGGCGCACCGATTGAAGTCAACGGAACGCTTACCGCTATCGACCACGGCATCAGAGGCGCAACAACAACGGCGGTATTCTCCAAGTAAGATGCAAGGGTGTTTTTATCTTCTATAAGATCGTCGCATACTTGATGAGTAAGTATAATCGCCAATGTTTGATTGCAGGCAATCGCCGAAGCAAATACGGATGCAGTAAGAACACTACCGAATGCAGTAATCCGTTTGCTGAGCCGCTCCATGAACCGCTGTATCCCTGCAAAAAAATGAGTTCCCTTAAACATTCCCGAATAACAGGATGAAATACAGATAATTATCGATACCCGTATCATAGAAACAATCCCGCCGCCGGTCATAAGTTTTGCCAGTTCCGCATCCTGAGGGTGAAAACCGAAAAAGACTATTTTTATCAGCTCTTCTGCATGTATATGCTGAAAAAGTCCGCCGCAGAACAATCCCGCAAGACAGCTGACAGTCATTGTTATTTTTACATCGATTTTCAGCAAGGAAAAAAGAATAATGATGCCGGCAGGAATAATCGTAAAAAGCGAAAGGTTGTAGGAGTCGGCAAAGATATGAAAGGTCATACCGTTCCCCGTACCGGGATTGATAATAAGCCCGATACTACCATACAGAACCGCCGTGACAATAAAGGGGATAAATGCGGTTTTCACCATCGTTTTGATATTATTGAAGACATCAGTATGCGTTAATCCGCTGATGAGATGCGCTCCCGACGACATCGGTGAGCAGCGGTCTCCGAAAAATATCCCCGAAATAACGGCGCCCCCTGCATATATAACGGGAATGTTCATACTGTTTGCCAGCGTCATACAGATAACACCGATGGTAGCGGCGCTTCCGAAGGCAGTACCCATCAAAAACGATACAAAACAGCATAGCAGAAAACAGATCAGCACCATTGCTTGCGGCACCGCGAACATGGATGCATAGTAGACGATAAAAGCAATGGTTCCGCACGCACGCCATATTGCAGTGATGCTGCCTATCAATATAAAAATTATCAGAATATTTTTTACGGTAAGAATACCGCGGAAGGAATAGCAGAGCATATCTTTCCACGTTTTGCCTTTAATAAGGCCGAACGTGAAGAAAAGCGCATAGCCGAATATCAACGCATATAGAATTGAATAGTCAAGAATAACGCAGATAATTAAACTGACGGAAAACAGCAACAGAATACATAATTCAAGCATAAGCCCTCTACGTTCCTTTCCATCATTATTATGCAGAGTTACCTATCTGTCAATGAGGAAGGCGCAAGGCAATTGCATCAGGTGGTTCTTGGCAACCCCGCAGAATAATGGAGATCGTCCAAGCAGAGTTGAACCTCTTCGCGGTTCAAATGCTTACCCAATCTCCATTATTCTGCAATTTTGATGTATTTGTCTGATGCAATTGTCCTTTTTCTCAAAAATAAAATGTGCAAAATTTTATCCAAAATTTTGCACAAAAGGACGGCAAAACCGCATCGAGGCAAAAAAAAGGTGATAATCACGGTACGGCTAAAGGAGAGATGTAAAGGCCGTACAATGACTATCACCGGGATTAGCTATTGTTTGTATTAAGCCGACACGTAAGATTTAAGCTTACCGTGCCAGGCTTTTGTAAATTTTTTCTATATTGGAGGTCATCCGTTCCATATAGGATAAACCGTCCTCAGCCGACTCGATCGTATAAATTGTTTGCACCGAAGCCCCAACTTCTTTTGCTAAGGTAGCCGAAACTTGCGGGCTGGCCGCATTTTCGGAGAAAACAACTTTAATTCCATATTGGTTACAATAATCTGCTAATTTTGCTAATTGTTGTGCACTCGGTTCTCCGGCAGAAAATACATCTTCGACACTATTCTGTTCAAGCCCGAAGTCACGGCAAAGATAGCCGAACGCTGCGTGTCCGGTAACAAAACGGCGATGGGATACTTTAGCAAAATTATCGCGGTATTTTGCTAAAAGCGCATCAGCATTCGCAATAAAAACTGCGGCATTCGCCTTATAGAAAGCGGCATTTGCAGGATCTACCTCGCTTAAACCGTCGGCGATATTCTTAACCATCACTTTAGCGGATTCAAGGCTCAACCACGCATGAGGATCAACTGCATCGTGGTCGTCATCATGATCATGGTCATGTTCGTCGTGATCATGATCGTGCTCATCTTCGTGGTGGTGGTGATGATGATGGTGGTGTCCTTCTGCGAGTTCGATCGGTTTAATACCGTTACTTGCGCAGATAGTCTTTATCGTATCCTGCTTCACCGCATGGAGCGCATCCATAAGCCACGGTTCCATACCCAAGCCGTTGTAAACAACGGCTTTTGCCTGCATTAAGAACTTCAGATCCCCAGCCTTTGGTTCAAAATCATGAGCTTCAACTCCCGGCGGGATAATCGTATGGACATACACCTTATCTTTACCCACGATTTCCGTGAGTTCCTTCATCGCATCAAAGGTTGCTGCAACGGCAACTTTTCCTTCCATGTTTTTCTCGGTTTTTCCGCCGGCAAACAGATTTACCGCAGCGATGCCGAAAAACATCATACAAACTGCTGTAAAAAACAATTTCTTCATTAAAAAACTCCTCTTGCAATGCTAGTTGCAAATCGGTTGCAAGTATACACAAATGCAAAAAGTTTGCAAGTAGCAAATAAGAATAAAAATTAATTATATATCACACTTTTCTCTACTTGAGGTGCTTTTCCGCCCCTTTACAGAACCGGATATTAGTCATACAGTAGCAAGGATGAAACTGCTCCATACCGCTGACCTGCATTTGGGAAAGACGCTGCATGAAACGCCGCTGCTCGGCATACAAGAAAAAATGCTGAACGATATTCATGATATCCTTACACGAGACGACTATGCAGCACTGATTATCGCAGGCGATGTGTATGACCGCGCTATTCCTTCGGCGGAGGCGGTTTCGCTTTTCAGCCGATTCCTTGCACGGATACGGGAGGATTGTCCCGATACGGCAGTGCTTATCATTCCCGGTAATCATGACTCCGCGCAGCGGCTCGCCTTTGCCCGCGAAATACTGCAAAACCAGCGCATTTATATTGCGCAGGATACAAGCAGGCTTACCGATCCGGTGATTCTTACCAAGGGCGCGGAAAAACTTGCGGTATACCTGCTCCCCTTTTTAAACTTCGGCGCTTTTTCGGAAGAAACAAAAGAAGCGTATCATACGGCAGGGGATTCACAGGCGGAAATGGCGGCGGTTGCGTCGCACATACTGAAACAAGCGGTACGGCCGGGCATACCCGCGCTGTTAGCGGCGCACCTCTTTACCGTCGGCGGGCAGAGCTCCTCCAGCGAGCGCACCTTTATCGGTACCGCTGAATATGTCAATCCCGACCTTTTTTCTTTTTTCGATTATGTTGCGCTCGGGCACCTGCACCGCTGCCAACGGATAACCGACAGAATGTATTATTCCGGTTCGCCCCTCCCCTACTCCTTTGATGAATCGGAGGATGCCAAGTGCGTCCTTTCGATAGATATCGACTGCACGCCGAAACAAAATACCGCCGGAAAGAACAACAAGAAGAAAGTTAGTGCGGAACTCTTCGATACTGAGACAACTAAAGCTCATGCGGAGCTTTTCGATGCGGAAATAACGAAATCCCGCACGGAACTGTTTAATACGGCAAATCAGCAGTCCGATATGAACAATGCAAAGGCTCCGCTCAACATTGAGCGGATACCCATTATTTCCGAACGTCCGCTTAAACGGCTGGAAGGCAATTTTGAAGAGTTCTTTACCGGAAACCGCTACGACGAATGGAGCGGCTGCTATCTGGAAATCACCCTGAACGATGCCGAGGTTATTGCGCACCCGATGCAGTTGCTGCGGCAAAAATTTCCGTTTTTGCTGAGTATCCGGCAAAAGAGCTTTATGAATCGGGAACAGCAGGACGGAGAAGAACAGCTGACCCTCCGGGAACGGACGGCTGAAGACCCGCTCACGCTAGCCGAAAATTTTAGCCGGTTTGAAATCGTCATTAACGGCGAGCCGAACCAAATGAAGCAAGAGCTTTTTGAACAGCTTTGCAAAGAGGCTATAGATGAGACCTAAAGAACTGATATTGCACAACATCGGCCCTTTTACCGGCGAGCATACCGTCAACTTTGACAGCCTCGGCTCCCTCTTTTTAATTTACGGACAAACCGGCGCCGGAAAGACCACGCTCTTCGACGCCATTTCCTACGCCTTCTACGGAAAACCGCTCGGCGGTAGATCAGGCGTTATGCGCAACTTGCGGAGCCACTTTGCGGACGACTATGCAGTCTCCGATGTTATACTCACCTTTTTTATCGGAGCGCAGCTGTACCGAATAAAACGGCAGCTGCCGTATACCAAAGAAGGCCGGAAACTGGAAACACCGGAAGAAGTCTCCCTTGAATGCTACGAAAACGGCAGCTGGGAAAACCGCTCATCGACTAACAAGCGGGAAACCGATGCTTCAATCCAAAATCTGATTAAGCTTTCCGACAAAGAGTTCAGCCGCATCGTCCTTTTGCCGCAGGGAGAATTTGCGCAGTTTTTGCGGGCACAGTCGAGCGATAAAAAAGAGACGCTGATGCACCTGTTTCCTATCAAGCGATATTCGGATTTGATGCAGGAAGCGAAGCTCCGCGCAGACACGCTGCAGCAGGAAGCGCATACAATAGAAGCAAACCTCGAAACCCTGCATACCCGCTTTGTGTACCACCGTTACGAAAGCGACCGCGCAGAGCTGCTGAACGAAATTGACCGTATCAGGGATGAACACGGCGGCGTCTTGACCACCTTACAGACAAAGAACACCGAGCTTGAGCAGGAAAAAATACTTGCAGAGAAGCGGAAAGAGCTGGAGCGGGTTACCGAAGAGCTGGAAGCATGCCGCATCCGCGAAGAGGATATCCGCAATTTAAAAGCGAAGATCGAAAAAGCGCAGCGGGCGGCTCCGCTCGCAGTCCACGTAAATCAGCTCCTTGAGTTGGAAGCGGCATGTGCGGCGGACGAGCGGCAGATACGGGAAAAACGGGAACGCATGGAAGAACTGACCGCTCGTATGAACGCTTTGCAGGAACGGCACAACGAGATCACCGCAAAAGAGCAGCAGCGGGACAGCCTCTATGCCGTCATCGACTCGCTGCGGAAAGCCGCCGTGTTGGAACAGGAAATCGAAACGGAGCAAGCCGAAGAAGGCAAGCTGAAACGCACCGCTGCTGCCGCCCAAGCGCAACTGCAACGCATCGAAGCGCAGCTCGCCGCCGTTACGGAAAAAACCGCAGCCATTGCTCCCGCCGTCGATGCGCTTGACGAGCGGGAACACGCCTACCGCAGCCTGCAAACCCGGCTCGACATGGAGAAACAGCTGCACGAGATCTTATGCAAGCAGGAGCAGCTTGCTACCTTTTTGCACAGCTATGCACAGGCTGCGGATAATGCGCGGACACAGCTTGCGGAGATCGCCCGTGATTACGATATTCAAACGGAACAGATCAATAGAATAGAAGAAGAAAAAAAGGCAGCGGAACGGCAGCGTGCGGCGGCGGCACTCGCGGAACACCTCGAAGAAGGAAGCCCCTGCCCCGTCTGCGGTTCGGTACATCACCCCGCACCGGCTCAAGGTATGTCAGAAAGTGCGTTCAGCTTTGACGAGCGGATAGAAGCGGCAAAACGGAGCGCAGCAAAACTACAGCACGAAAAAGAAAAAGCCCAGACGGCGCTCGCCGGTGCGGAGGCTTCGTATACAAATTATCAAAAGCAAATAGATGAACGGGCTGCCGCTGCGGAAGATTTACAGCTGCGGTATAAAGAATGCAGCGCGGTGCCCTTTCCTGAAGGAAAGGATGCGGCGGAGAGCCGCATTAAGGAAACCGCTCAGCAGATAAACGAAGCGGTGCAAGCGTACAACGCATCCCGCAAAGCCTTTGCCGAACACAAAACGCTGGAAGAAGAAGCCCGTCGTTTGCAGCGGGAGCGGCAGGAATGTACGCAGCAGCACCATAGCGCGGAACAACGCTTAAGCGGAGTTTCCGCCGCGCTGCAAGAAAAACGCCGCCAGTTTGACCAAGCTTTTTCCCAGCTACCCAAAAACCGGCGCAGCGTTCAGTTGAGTTCGGATACGGAAATTTTTGACAAACAGGGAACCGGAGGCAAAGCCAAAGCCCTCAATGCCCCTGCCGGCAAGACTGCACCGGAGCAATACGAAGTACCCGATGCGGAAACTGCGTTGGAACAATGCGAAGCGCTGCTGCAGGAACTCAAACTGACTATCAACGCTTATCATACCGATGTTTCAGAAGCAACGCAAAACCTTGAACGAATCCGCGGTGAACTTTCCGCGGCGGAAACGCACGGACAGGAACGCTCGCAGCAGCGCAGCGAAAAAACGGCATTACTCGAAGCCGCGTATATAAAGGAAGGTTTTGCCGATTTGCAGGATTTACAGCAAGCCGTGTGCAGTGAACCGGAAGTTGCGCAGTGGAAAACCGAAATCGACACCTTTTATGAGCAGTACGCGGCGTATAAACAGGCGGCTGCCGGATTGGAAAAAGACGTTACCGCGACTGAGCCGCGCGATCTCGATGAGATGGAAGCCGCCGTCGAAGCCCTGCGCCAACGGTATGATGAAATACAGGCTCGGCTCGAAGTTCTCAATACGGAGAAAGCAAAGCTGGAGGAGCTGCACGCCCAGCACACGGAACTGACAAAAGCCCTCGCAGTTAAAACAGCGGAGGCGCAAAACTGGGTAGCCCTTGCGAAAGACCTCTGCGGCAGCAATCCGCGGAAGCTCCAGTTCGACACGTGGATCCTTTCCGCCTTTTTGCATGAAGTAACCGTGTTTGCAAATAAGCGACTTGAGCGGATGAGTGAAGGACGGTACCGGCTTGCCGTCAGCGAAGAGCACGGCGCAGGGAACGCATACCGAGGCCTCGACTTGGAAATCGCCGACGCCTACACCGGTAAGTGCCGCCCCTCCGCAACCCTCTCCGGCGGGGAAACGTTTATGGCCTCCATCAGCCTTGCACTCGGCCTTGCCGATTCCATCCAGGCACGGGCAGGCGGCATCAGAATAGATTCGATGTTCATCGACGAAGGCTTCGGGTCGCTCGACGAAAAAGCCCTGGAAAACGCCGTCAGCATCTTAGATGAAATACGTGGGAACCGGATGGTCGGCATCATCTCTCATGTCGGCGAACTGCAAAGCCGCATCCCACAAAAAATTGAAGTAATAAAAACCGGAACAGGTTCCTCCATCCGGCAAGGCAAGGCGCAACCTTGACTTTACTCGGATGGGAGTATAGTATAGGGACTCTTAATTAATTTTCGGGATTCTTTAAATACCCTAGCTTTAGAGTATCCCGCTTGTCAAAGTAGGTGCTTATGAATTTGAAAAACGCACTGGTTAAAAGGCTATACAAACATCCGCGTATTATTTTGGGTACTATCCTCGGCATCACGCTCTTCTTTGCACTACAGCTTCCGCGTGTCCGATTTGATAATAATAATTTCCGCTTTATACCGGAAAGCGATCCATCACGGATAGCCGACGCCGAAATGGCAAAGATATTCGGAGATTCGGTGCCGCTCTTGATAGGAATCCAACGGCATTATTCGACAGTCGTTAATCGGGAATTTCTAGAAAAAATGCAGGAGCTGGATAAGCAATTGCTTGCATTACCGTTAGTGAAAAACGTTGTATCATTGACGAGAACAACCCATATCGAAGCGGTCGGTGATTCAATTGTGAACGAAAAGCTTGTGCCGGAACATTTAACCGGTTCACAGGAAGAATTGAACACAATTACCGAAAGACTCCGTTCGATGGAAACCTATAACCGAAGCTTGGTTTCCGACGATTTAAAAGCGACACAAACTATTATCTTCCTTAACGTCAAACAGGAAGAAAGCGGTTCGCCGGAAACGGTTGCCGTATGCCGTGAGGTGATGCGCATCGCGGAGGAATGGGACTTCCCCGACTCCGTTACCTACGTAACCGGCGCACCGGTATTCAGCGAAATTGTCAACGAAGCAACCGGGCATGATTTAATGTTCCTTGTGCCTATCGTCGTCATCGTAGTTGCTGGGGTTTTATTCTTTTCATTTAGAAGATTTACCGGCGTATTTTTACCGCTGCTCACCGTAATTATTTCATGCATCTGGGCGATCGGTGCAATGGCGTTGCTGCACATTCCATTGACCATTCTTTCGACGGTGCTTCCCGTCATCCTGATTGCCGTCGGCAGTGCATACGGTATTCATGTTATCAATCACTATTTTGATGAAGTAACGCAGAGTAAGGAAATCTCTACCGAAACTCATTCGGCACAGATTGTCGAAGCTATGGCGCGGGTTATTCCGCCGGTTTTTTTAGCGGCGCTTACAACCTTTGCCGGTTTTGTATCATTCTGTTTTACGAGCGTTGTCCCGATTTTTGAGTTCGGTATCTTTTCGAGCTTCGGCGTCCTTTCAGCCTTTATTGTTGCGGTAACACTTATCCCTGCAATTCTTATTTTGCGCGGACCGCGGAATCCGACTATCGGCGGGCGCTTTGGGGCAAAATCGAGCCATAGCGGCATTATCGATCGGATTATTGCAGATACGCTGATGATTATTCATGCACACAAGCGCAGTGTACTTTTGGTCAGCGTTGGCTGTATCATTTTTGCGGGTTTAGGAATTTCAAAACTCGTTATCGATAACGTATTAATGGAATATTTTGAACCGGATGTGCAGGTTGTCCGATCCGATACCTTTATCCGCGAAAACTTCGGCGGTTCAAAGTTACTGAACCTAATTATCACGGGTACGAAACAGGGTGATGTTATCCGGCCGGACGTATTGCAGGCAATCGATTCACTTGCCGAGTATGCGGAAGAAAATATCCCCGAAGTAGGAAAAATAACATCGCTGGCGGATGTTATTAAACGGTTCAATCAAGTGTATAACGCGGATGCTCCGGCAACGGGACTCGTACCTACCGGTAAAAACTCCACGGGAAAAGGAGAAGAAGATTCATTTGGTGATTTCGGGGACTTCGGAGATACGGACAGCTCATGGGGCTTTGATGATACTGACTCATGGAGTAATTCGGAGCCATCGGCAGCAGCATCCGGTAAAACAGGGAACACCGCTGTGAAAACACAAAAAGAACCGGTGTATACTTTTTCCGAACTCATCGAAAAACTTGCAGCTGCTCAAACAGCCCGCCGCGGCAGATATGTTTCTGCGACCGAGGTGATTGATGCGTTAAAGAAAGATGTCAATTATAAAGGCGCTGCCTACTACGAAATTCCTACGGAGCCGCAAAAATACGGAAAAGAGACGCAGGAAGAACTTACTGCACTTATTCAAAATTATCTTCTTCTGATGGCGGGGAATGTGCAGGACTTTATCGACGACACATATACTCCGACCACGCTTAAAGTAAATATTCAGCTAAGGACGCTCGGTCAACAAGACAGCGAACGGGCATTGCAAGCAATTATGGCGTATGTCAAGGATAATTTTCCCAAAGATATATCGGTAGAACCGAACGGTTCAATGTTTATCGAGCAGTCGTTGAATACCCTTGTAGTACAGTCCCAGCTGATTTCCGTGGCGGTGTCGTTCGGCATTGTATTTTTAATTTTAGCAGTCTATTACCGCTCCATTATTGCAGGTATTATCGGCATTATCCCGCTGATGATTTCCGTTGCACTGAATTTTGGTTTTATGGGAATCGTCGGTATAAAGCTCAATATCGGTACGGCAATGGTGGCAAGTTTTGCAATCGGTATCGGTATCGATTATACCATCCACTATTTGGCGGCCTATCACCATGAGTATACCAAACGGCGCGACGACCGGAATTTCCTTATCCACACGTTCTACGGTTCCGGTAAGGCAATTCTGTTTAATGCGGTGTCGGTTGGTGCGGGCTTTGCCGTTTTAATACTTTCAAAGTTTAATATGCTATCCGAACTCGGTCTATTGATTGCGTTGGTGATGGGTACCAGCTCTTTTGCCAGCTTAACGGTATTACCAACCATCCTTTCGATTGTAAAGCCGCGGTTTATTACTAAAGCCTTACCGGGGGATAGTACAGAGCCGTAGGCTTTGATATTTTTCTAAAAGATTTTTATGGAGGTAACAATGAAAAAATTACTAATGCTTTGTTTTTTATTGCTCTGCAGCATCGCAGTGCTTTTTGCCGAAGAAACCGCCGAATCCATTATGAAGGGCGCTCCGTCAAAAATAACAATTGAAACAATCGGGACGCGGGCAAAGATGGAAATCCAACGAAATGGAACGACGATGGCGGAACTGCTGGTCGATCAATATTCCGTGCAAAAAGAAAACGATCACCGTACCTTTTTGGAAATCAAAGCGCCTGCAAATGTAAAAGGAACGCGTTTTTTGATGATTGCAAAAGACGGTGTTACCGATCAGCGGATTTATCTGCCGTCACTCGGCAAAGTCCGCCGTATTACCGGTGAATCGGAAGGCACCGAAAGCTTTCTCGGTACTGATTTTTCGTATAATGATATGTCGTATCTGCAGCGGGACAGCAGTTTGGACACATACAAGATATTGCGCGAAGAAGAATACGGCGGAGCTTTGTGCTATGTCATCGAGGGCGTTCCTAAGGATGCCAAATCCGAGTATTCCAAAACCAATGTGTGGGTAGAAAAAAATTCCAAGCATTTGGTAAAGATTGCCTTTTATGACCGGAAAAATGTATTGGTAAAAATCATGGAACTGAGCAATTACGAGGCAACCCAAGGTGTGGACACTCCTCGAATTACCAAAATGACAACCCTTTCAACGAATACGGCAACAACTATCAATATTATCAAGATGCAATATAATATGAATATTCCTGATAAGATTTTTACTCCGCGCTATTTGGAACAAGGCCGTTAAGTTTTACCATATAAAAAATAACCGGTATGCCTATTGGCTATACCGGTTCATCAGATGAGTATCAGCGTAACTGTTATTCAATTACCGCGACGATATCGCCTGCCTTTAAAATTAAGTACTCTTCGCCGTCGATCTTAATTTGCGTTCCTGCATATTTATCGTGCATCACTTTTTGACCGACCGACACCTTAATCTTCTCTTTATCATCGCCGATGGCAACGACAACTGCCGTCTGTGTTTTTTCCTGTGCGGTATCGGGAATAATAATTCCGCTTGCGGTTTTAGTTTCTACCTTATCGACCTTTACTAAAACACGGTCTGCTAATGGCCGTACTTTCATGTAAGAACCTCCTATCATAGTGTACTTCTCGGTAGTAAAAAAAATATGCCCCGATGACATCAAGGGCATTTTAACCGGATATAGCTGTGTCAATTTAACCCAGTTTTAATTTTATTTATACTGAGTGTGTCATTTCAACCATACAAGGTTATGTTAAATATACAAATAAAGATATAAAAAGGCAAGTTTTTTTCCTCTTTTTATGATTCTACGCTAAAAACACCGGTAATACAGCGTTTTTGTCTCATCTTTCTTCTTCATTCTGTCAAAATCATGCCGAATCTTATGTCTAAGAAGTTGGCATGACGTTTGCTTTAATAATTAGTATATACGGTTCAACCAAGACGATCATCAGAACGCCCCATTGACCGGCGAGTTCTTGCTGCATTGCACCGGAATATCGTACACACCATTTGTGCAAGGAGATGACTTATGGAAAGAATACAGAATACACGTGCAGATAATAATGTCTTTGCAACCTATTTAAGAGAAATAAACAGGATACCGCTGCTGTCCGTAGAAGACGAAGTAAAATATGCAAAAGCCGCTGCCGCCGGTGATGAAAAGGCAAAAAAGATACTGATTGAATCGAACTTGCGCTTTGTAGTAAATGTCGCAAAAAAATATCAGAATAAGAATATCCCGATTATGGATTTAATCAGCGAAGGCAATATCGGATTGATGAATGCTGCCGACCGCTTTGACCCTGACAAGGGATACAAGTTTATTTCTTATGCGGTATGGTGGATCCGCCAAGCAATTTTAAAAGCCATCTGCGAAAAATCCCGCATGATTCGGCTTCCGTTGAACAGAGCGAACGAACTGGTACAGATTGAAAAAGCTCGTAAACTTATGGGTAAGAGCGGCAGCGAACCGGAAGATAAAGAACTTACAACTATCGCGCAAGAACTCCGTATTGAACCTGAAATGGTGAGGACAATTATGAATGCTGCCCGCGACCCCGTTTCTCTGGATGCGCCGATATTTAATGATAATAGCGCTGCCAGTACCGGTGATTTTGTCGAAGATACCCGCTATATGCAGCCTGAAAGCTATGCGCTCGATATTGACTTACGCGAAAATATCGATACGCTGCTTGCTTCCTTGACTGACCGGGAAGCAGAAATTCTCCGTTACCGCTTCGGTTTAAATGGATATGAGCAGCTTTCGTTAAAGGAAGTGGGAATGCGGTTCAATTTAACCAAAGAGCGCATCCGCCAAATCGAAAAGAAAGCGCTTGAACGGTTGCAGTCGATAGGTCATCAGCACGAACTTGAAAGCTTCGTCGCATAAGACCGCAAAAGTTTGAAGGTTATTCTGCTACACTGGGTATACGGTATTCGGTGTAGCGGACATTCTTCTTTTCGACGGCATCGCGCAGCGAACGTTCAACTTTCGAAAGTGCAGCGTTTCCGGTTTTTACTTCGACAAACAGCACTTCATCAACTGTTCCTGTAGAAAGTCCCGGAAACGCAACAAAGTCTACCGGTTTTCCTACAAACCGAATTTCCGTCGGATCGGCAGGGAAACCGGGAAAAAACGCTGCGAATTGTTCGGAGAGCTGTCCGTTCAGTACGGCTCGCGACCGTTTAACGGCATCTTCACGTGCCATTTTTATTTCCGCAGCGAGGTGCCTACTCGCAATAAGCTTACCGATCTTCGTTCCAAGGAAGAAAGCCACAATAATGAATAAAATCACTGTAACTGCTAAAATAATAAGCAAGAACCTGACTTCTAACGTATCGAGCATACCTTTCCTCCTCCAAAAAATTTCTTATCGACGTAACATGCCGTATACCGTATTACTGTGAATATCGGTTATCTATAGTATTCCTAAAGTATTCTATAAAATATCCGATATAAGAGTTGATTTTTTCTACGAAGTTGAGGCGTTAGCGTATGTACCGTATAGGATCTGCACTTTGTTGCTGCTTTTTTTTATTGTTATCTATTTCTTGTGCATCCGGCACAGCACAAGGTGTTACCGCATCACCGGTCTCAAAACTGAGCGATGTTACAGAACAAGAATACTCGGAACACTCCCCTCAGGCAGCAGGATCAAGTAATAAGATTACCGAAATATCATCGGAGGAACAAACGCTTGCACGGCTGCTTCCGGAACTTACACGAGCTGTTGAAAACTACGATATACATAAGGTACTTGCATTGTTCAATGCTATTTATGAATCGTGCAGCGGACAGGAAGATAATCCGGTTCTCATCGATGCCCGCAAGCGGATAGAACCGTTATTAGAAGCGATTTCCATAGAGGCAGTCAACAAACCCGCACCCGTGAATGCCGGTTCCCCGTTCACACAGCCGTTTACCGCTCGTGTCGTCATTACCGCACCCGAAAAACAGTTCCCGCTCGACAATTATCCTATTACCGTTCTCTACCCGTCCGCCGGTACCGGCAGTAGCTTAAAAAGAGAGCTTGTACGGACGGATTCAGATGGTTTTTTATACTTTACCCCTCCAACTCCCAACCGAGCATGCGACGGTACCCTTTTCTTTTGTCTTTATCCGGTAAAAAAGGATGCCGCTTTAACTGATGATGCAACCGACAATCTCTCCGTTTCTTTCCCCTATAAAGTCGCAACAACGGAAAAACGAATATCTTCCATTATTGCTATTCTTGATTATGATGAAAATAATACTCCGATTTTCTCCAGTAATATAACTTCAACACGGCTGCTTATGGGGCTGATGAAACGCGGCTTTACGAGAATAGGTCTTGATGAATATCGAGAACTTGCTCATACGGACGAGAATTCCGTTATCCGTGCCGCACAAGCGAAAATCGGTGCAGCTGTTGACCGTTTTATTTTTGGGAAAACATATATTACGGTAAAACCAGCGGAAGATAATACCTTCATCTGTACTATACGCGCTGAAATCTCGATTTGGGATTTTAAACAAGCACGGAAGATAAACCGATTTACCTTTACCCATACAGCAAAAGCTAAAACAAAAGCTCAAGCAATTTCACTCGCCCGTACCGATTTGGGGGAAACAGTAATCGCCGAAACATTCAATTATAGTCTTTAAGCAATGCGGCCTCTTGCAGTGCAAACTTTATTTGCTTATACTTTTTGCCATGAAGCTTTTTGTTGTGCGTCACGGTGAAACGGATTTGAATGTAAGCGAGCTCGCCTGCGGGGTTTCGGAGGCAAAGTTAACGGAAAAAGGGCGGATGCAAGCCCAAAACTTAGCAAGCCGATTAAAAGAAGATAAAGAAAGAAACAATATCACAACGATTTACGTATCTCCGCTCAAACGGGCGAGAGATACGGCTGCATATATTGAACAGGCATTACAGCTTACGGCTATTCCGGATGTCCGCCTGCAAGAGATAGATTTCGGTGATTTTGAAGGGAAACCGTGGAACAATCCGGAATTTCTATATATTCATAAAAATCCTTTTTTAACATTTCCTGCAGGTGAATCCTTTGCGAAAGTAGCACACCGTGCATACAGTATTATAGAAGATGTAAAGCATAAGCATACGGGAGACGGCAATATCCTCTTTGTCTGCCACGGTGTGCTGACAGCGGCTATCTATACGTATTTTAAACCTTTTTCGGCAGAAGAGCTGCTGCGGTTGGAAATTAAGAATTGCCAGCTGCTTGAGTTTGATTTATAAGAAGACCGGAGGCTGTTTTTTCCCAACCGGAAAAATATTGCTTCAGACAGGTTTCCATCTCGGGAAAAAACGGCGCTTCAATAAAAGGGGGCATATCAGCCGGTCTTGAGGCGGGAAAATACAACCGCCACGCATGGAGCAAGTAGTGCTTGCAGGCAGGCAGCGGATTTCCACCGCAGTACTTACGATCCCCGGCTAACGGATGGCCTGTGCTTGCAGTATGCTTCCGTATCTGATGTTTTTTACCGGTGATCAGCTTAAACAGTATCAGCGACGCATCAATCCCTCTATTGTAACTCAGCGAATAACATTGTGTGATGGTTTTACCGCTTTCGTCTTCGGTGGTAATACGCTGTGACGGCATGACGCCGCGCACAATGCCTAAATAGTATTTACCGACCGTTTTTTCCCGCAAGCATTGAGAAAACCATTGAGCTCCGGCAAGTGTCTGCGAAAAACAGAGCACACCGGTAGTATCTTTATCCAGCCGGTGCAACGGTCCCGGTTTAAAAGAAAGGCTTTGCAGAGAATTACGAGCGAAGCGGGCAGGAGGCGGTATATCGGGGGATAACTGTACCATAGTGTCGCACTGTAGGGTATTACCGCAAAGATGCGCAGCACCGAAAAGTAGCGCGTCGATACTGTGCTCCCCATGTACGGGAATTCCCACAGGCTTATTGATGATAAGCAAATCGGTTGTTTGTAACAAAATCGGGATATCGGTAGGAATGCGAGCTTGCCTACCGGAGGTATAGTTCCGTTTACCGGAGGTATGGCTTTGGTTTTGTTCACCGGACACAGATTGCTTCCGTATCGGCTGTTTTTCAGCAGAGAGGAGTATTTCAGAAATTGATAAGATATCGCCTACTGCCGTCCGGTAATTAAGCGCTATCCGCTTACCATTGATACGGATTAAGCCCTTACGGATTGCAGCATACAGCGCCGAAAGCGGAGTCTCCGCCAGAAATTTTCTGATTACACGGTCAAGCCGCCTGCCGGCATCGTTTTCCGAAAGAATAAATTCCGTTTTACGCTTTTCCCATACGGCCAATGCTGTTTAACACCAGTTGTTTAAACAGCGGAGCCGCTTTTTTCCCTGCATCCAGCACTTCTTGTTCGCTCAATAATGAGCTGCTCATACCTGCGGCGAGATTCGAAATGAACGAGATGCCGCAAACATGCATACCGGCATGGCGGGCAGCGACCGCTTCTACAGCAGTACTCATACCGACAGCATCGGCGCCGAGTATCCCTGCCAGACGTACCTCTTGCGGCGTTTCATAAGCGGGGCCGGTGAATTGACAATACACTCCCTCTTGAAGCGGGATATGCAAGGACTCTGCCGCTGCCTTGATATGCATCCGAAGATCTTTATCATACACTTGCGTCATATCGGGGAAGCGCACACCGAGGGTTTCAAAGTTTTTCCCAATGAGCGGAGAAGGCACAAGACAGGTAATGTGATCGGTAATCAGCATAAAATTGCCTGCGCTGAAGTTTTTGTTCGCCCCGCCTGCCGCATTGGTTAAAAAGAGGATTTCCGCCCCCATCATTTTCATCATCCTGATAGGAAGCACCACATCGGTCATCGGATATCCTTCGTAATAGTGGATTCTCCCCTGCATAATAACGGCAGGAATCCCTTCTATTTTCGCAAATACGAATGCGCCGCGGTGTCCCGGTGCGGTAGAAAGCGGAAAATTACGAATGGAAGCATACGGAATAGTCGCATCAACCTCCAATTCGTTCGCCAGATCACCCAGTCCGGAGCCAAGCACTAATGCGATTTTAGGGGTGTACGGGATATGATCTTTGGTATTTTTAAAACATTGTATCAATTTTTCTTCAGCAGTCATATAATTTCCTTTAAACATCTGCATCGACATTTGTCAACAGGCGTTCCATGTCGGCTAAATCTGCAATACGGCTTGCAACGGTTTTGCCTTTCCCTGCCATTTTTGTATCGTATTGGAGCGTTGCACGATAAAGTTCAAGCACCATCGAAGCCAATAGGTTAAGGTTCGGCGCCAGATTGCTGAATGCCATATTACGGTACACTTTATCTGCAGTCGCCATTTTGGTGTTTGCCTCGGCAATCGAATTAATATTGGGAAGAACATCGCGCCGGACTAAATAAATAAAACGAGCAAGCGCGATAATGTCATAATAAAGGTCATCAAGATGGAACCCCTGTAAGACAAAATCCTCGGAATGCTCGGTCAAATCAACGATGTGCCGCGATAAATCAATATTAGAAAGAATTTGTGCAAACAAAGGACGTAAGAAACGCGTTGCGATATTTTCATTGTAATGCCGCCCAATTCTTACGATTATTTCAGCGATAATTCTATCATCCACTAACATGGGCTTTACTATATATCAGTTCACAGGTTTTTACAAGTATAAACATCTTACATGGAGAACTTCTTCTTCATCTGGGCAAACATCTTGGCGATGTCTTCTTCCTCCGGTTCCGTTTCCGGCTCGTGGTATTGCACCAGCTCCGCAGGAATTTCTTCCAAGAACGGCGAAGGGCTGCACTCCAACAAGCCTGCCTGCCTGCGCCGAGTCCGGCAGCTTGTAATAATGAGCTTGTCGCGGGCGCGGGTAATGGCGACATAGAACAGGCGGCGCTCTTCTTCCACATCCCCTGCATTCTCTTCCATACTACGGGCATGGGGGATAATGCCTTCCTCAGCGCCAGCGATAAACACCACCGGGAACTCCAATCCCTTCGCGGCGTGGATGGTCATGATATTCACCTCGCCGGTATCTTCCTCATTTTGGTCATCGCGGCTCAGCAGCGTGATGCGATTGAGGTACGTATACAGCGAAGGGTCAAAGTTGTCGGGGTTTGTCTCCCACGTGTCGATAGACTGCAAGAGGCTTTCGATATTCAAAAACTTAAAACGTGCCGCTTTTTCGTTTTTCTGAAATTCCTGCGTCAAATAATCAAAATACTGAATCCGCTCCACGAGTTTCCGCACCTTATTTGCCAAGCCCTTGCCGGACAGCAACTGTTTCCGCTCGGAACTTATCAGCTCGACAAACTCCTCCAAATCGGCAAGGCTCTTTTCGCGGAAGTCATCCGGCGGACGCTCAAGCAGCGCATGAATCGCCATGCGGATGGAGCAGTCCTTTTCCGTTGCGATTGCGGAGAGCACTTCCAGTGTTTTTTTTCCGATGCCGCGCCGCGGTGTGTTGATAATCCGCAGGAGATTGATGTCGTCGTCGGGATTCGCAATCACCCGCAAATAGCTGATAATGTCTTTAATTTCTTTGCGCTGAAAAAAGCTCGTGCCGCCGGACATCCGGTACGGAATATTGGCATCGAGGAAAGCTTCTTCAATCGCGCGCCCTAAGCCGTTGGTGCGGATCAAAACGCCGAAGTCCGCATAGCTCCGGTTCTCGCGCATCTTCTCCGTAAGGATAGTGTCCGCAATAAAATCAGCCTCTGCCGCCTCATTCTCCGGGATAAAAATTTCGATGGGCTTGCCGGAGCCGTTCCCCGACCACAGCGCTTTTTCCTTCCGGTTGGTATTGTGCGAAATCACCCCGTTCGCAGCCGCTAAAATCGTACCGGTGGAACGGTAATTCTGCTCAAGCTTAATCTCCACCAGATGCGGGAAATCCTTTTCAAACAGGCGGATATTTTCATAATTCGCCCCCCGCCACGAATAAATAGACTGATCATCATCGCCTACCACGCAGACATTATCATCCGCAATTAAATGCATCATCTGATACTGCTGAATACTCGTGTCCTGAAACTCATCCACCATCACATACCGGTAGCGGTTCTTGTACACCGCAAGCACATCGGGATGTTCGGTAAAAAGCTTAATCGGCAGCATAATCAAATCGTCAAAATCCACTGCATTGAATAGCTTGAGTCCCGCCTGATATTCGTTATACAACGGACGATACACCGCCGTCTGTGCCGTAAAGTTTTTCTGCCCCGTCTTTATCTGAGAAAACAACGTCCCCACTCCGTACACATCGAGCGTTTCCGTTGCAATTTTCAGTTCCTTTGCCGACTCCTTAATCAGCTGATTGCGGTCTACCTCGTCGTAAATGCTAAAATTCTGCCGCCATCCCAGCCGGTCAATATATTCCCGCAGGGTTTTCACCCCCAGTGCGTGAAAAGTACTAATCGTTAAATTCTGTAACTTCTTACCCGTCAGCTCTTTAATCCGCTGCTCCATCTCCCGCGCCGCCTTGTTTGTAAAGGTCAACGCCAAAATCTGCGACTGAGGAATCCCGCTTTCCAGCATGTGCGCAATCCTAAACGTAATCACGCGCGTCTTCCCCGACCCCGCCCCCGCAATAATCAGCACCGGCCCGTTAATCGTGTTGACCGCCTTCGCCTGCTCAGGATTCAAATTTTCCGTATTCATAAGACTGGGGAGTATAGCATAAAACGTGGGGAAAAGATATGGAAGAAGTGGGTCTTTTAGTTCTTGTTTAGGTGGTTATTTGGAGGGGGAAGTCTCCCCCTGCACTTCAAAAAAACGGCGTACTTCTGAATTATTACCAGTTGCGTTTTCGGTTCCCTCAACCGCAACTACTTCTTTTTTACGTACGCCATTTGTTTTTCCGCTCCCCCCCTCATTCACGAGCACCGTCCATGGTGCTCGTGAACTTGCAAGTTTTGCGTCAGCGCAAAACATTATTATCGTTGCTTCCCTGTCCCTAGTAGCCTTCTACTAACCTTTATTGCAAAGAGTGTTTACCGGTTGGCGAGTGAGTACATTGTTTACCGAATTTAGTCTGTATTCCGGTACTAACCGGCTTACATTCATGTCCGCAATAAACGCAGTGTACTCCGTCAGAAACAAGCACATGCTTTTGCGATGGACTGCTCTTACATGCAGGTCCGTACTTTGTCCAAAGTTTTAAACTTGAGTTTGCAGTACATTCTTGTCCACAAAAACGGCATACCATATATTTATTCTCCTATTACTTTTAATGCTTTCTCCGCATCTATTTCTTTGTCTAACTCATCAAGCGAAAAATCACTATACGCTGCCACAGCTGTAACTACGCCTGCCACACTTGCAAGATCGTCACCGTAACCGACTACCGGCATTATATCAGGGATTAAATCGAGCGGTAAAAGAATATAACCGATTGCACCGAATACAAGTGCTTTTAAATGTATCGGCATTGCAGGATTATCCAGTGTCGAAAGTAATTTACCAAGTGAACTCACAATAGCACCGGCTGTCCCTGCGATTACTTTCGGTTTATCGCGGGTTGATTTACGTAGTTTTTTCAGTAATTTTAACGCCAGGTTCTTATCAAAGTGCTTTTGATACGTGTCTACCAACTCTTCTTCACTTACTCTTTTTTCTTCCTCGGGCATACGGGGCTCCTTTTATAAAACAGTATTTTAATTTCTAAGTCATGTCTGTGTTCTAAATATTTCCCAAATATTAAAATCAAATTTTATGAATCGTACTCAAAATACGATTCTGTCATACCTATATACAATCTAGGACTAAAAATCGTTAAGAGCATTTAATGCAGCATTTTGCTTTGCTTTTATTTCTTCTTGTTTTTTTCGTTTTTCAGTTTCTTCTTTCGCACGCCTAAGTTCTTCTTCTCTCCGGCGAGCCTCATCTTCTTTCTGGCGGGCTTCCTTTTCTGCTTTTCGATGCTCTTCCAGAAGCCGTTCCTGTTCAGCCTCTTTTTCTAATCTTTTTGCTTCAATTATTTCTTGTTTTTTTTGTTCCTCTGGTGAAAGTGTATAAGGACGCTCAATAAAAGAAAATAAATGCTTAGCAATTTCTTTTTTACCAAGTCGTGATAATAATTTTTCAAGGCCAGTATTTCTTTCGCTGTAAGATGTGCTTCCTGCTATACCTAGCGTAAATGTCAAAAGATTTGCATTTCCTGCATCAGAAGGAGCCAGTACTTCTTCACATTTTAATTCCATTTCACCATTTTTAAATTCCAATCTTAAAAAGCCACAAGGTGTACTTAATCTATCCCAATCTTCTACGTCAAAACAGAAAAGTAAATATGCGTCTTTATTATTTTTATCCGAATAATATCGAACAAAATAATCTGTCATCTCACTTGTACATAAGCGTGCATCGAAATCTTGGTCATAGTATGTATATTTTATCTCATTTACTTTTGTTCCAACTTCAAGCACTACTTTATCTGTTGTATACTGTATTATTTCCATTGTTTTTGCAAGAAGTTTTTTTTGCAGTCTTACATTCTCTGTTTTGTATCGATTAAGCCTTAATTCTTCTGAAACATAATCTATGCTATTCTTAAATTTCTCCGGATCAATAATCAGATTTTCGGTTTTAAAAAGTTTATCCCATTTTTCTAAAAGGCTAAAGAGAATATCTTTTTCTTTAGAAACTTCTGTTTTTATATTTTTGCCGGTTACTAAAGAAATTATATTATTAAATATATCAGCGAGATTTTTCTCTGCATTTGAAGTTTCAAAAACGACCTCTTTATTTTTATTATATAGTATTATATTTCGAGAAAAAATTCTTTTCCCCTCCTCATCTTTTTTTTCCTTTTCAAAATATAAAGCATTTGAAAGATCTTCATACTTAACTTTATTTACTGTATCTGATTTTTTGCAATATAGAACATCATTTGTAAAATAAAGTTTTTCACCGGAATAGTCCTTATAAATTGCAGCAAAACTAGGTTTCATCTCATCTTTTGCAAAATGAATAATAAAAGAATTAATTTCTTCATCGGTTCTATCCGGCACTAACTTCCAAGATTCTTTATTATCACTAGTGTTTGTTTTGATTATATCCGTAATTTTACTTACATTCTGATAGTTTTTACAAGTGATTGAAGAAGGCATATTTTTTTTAGATTCGGAAACAGCTTTATTTAGGAATGTTGCAATTTTTTTTGTAGCGTAATTGCCTTTCAAATTTTCTTGTTTTCCTCCCGCTCTTTTTATGATAATAAAACCTTCAACCTTGTTCTTTCCAAACAAAGATTTTTTATCTTCTTCATGATATGAGATGGATAAGATTTCTGAAAATTTTATTCCTTCTTTTACTTTTTCCATATATAACTTTTCATGTGTTAATAAAAAACGGCTTGCTAACAATATTGAAAGCAAACCCTTTGCTGTAGCCTTTCCTATACAGAGGACAGATATAGGCTCTTCTTGCGGCGCGAGATTGTTTAAATCTGATTCCCATTTATCCTCATCTAAATCCGGTGCAAATATGCAATACTCCATTTCCGGTGCGATTGACTCATAAATTTCCTTTAAGGATTCTATATATGACATAGTTAAACATCTCCTGTATACTATTGTTTTATAACCTTTAGCAAAAATTCATATATACTAATCAGAATATCTGCCTAGGGGCTTGTCTCCTAACATAAAAGTCAAAAAATGAAGTTAAACCTTGATTCGATGACTTCATAATTTATAAACTAAGGTTTATTTCAATATTCAATTTAATACTCAGAATTTATAGAGCCCCTATCATTCAAATTTCCCGTGAGCTTTTGAAGTGTAACCCTATTTTCTGCCTTTGGATATTCTATTAAATTCAGTTTCCTCATAGTAATTCACCCATACAGGCATCCTGTATCACCGCTTATTTCATTGATATACGGTGCCTCCACTAAAATAGAAACACCGATTTTCTTTATACGGTTCTTGTCGATACCCTACGACCGACAAGAACGCTGCTTTTACCTATCAGAGGGATTCTTCTCTACACTTAAAATCTCTGTGATAGTAAAAGCGCTGTTATCAGATTTTTCCATACGCACATCCATGGTTCGATTTTCAAAGTTATAGCCAAACTTATGCATTTTGTTTATGGTTGGTAAATCTCTTATCATATAGACATCCTGTTCTCCAAAGTTATGGGTTCGGGAGTGAACATTTGCCTTAAAATGATATTCTCCTGCTCCATGTATGCCCAATTCTCCATTGGATAAAACTTTTGTTATGACAATACAGTATTGATCACCCATTTTTCATACCTCCTTAGGGTTTATCCTATTTACCGTTAAAAGGGTAAGTATATAAAAAACGCACAAGACAATACAAAACAGCTGTCTTATGCGCTTATCATCAATGAGAATAGAATAAAAATATAAAAGATTTCGACTTAGCTTATTACTTGTGCCATTACGACGTAGGGGGGGGGGGGGGTAGTTATGGAAGAAACTCTACCCATTAGAGCCGTCTTTGGTTTTACGGATAACACACCTGCTGCAAACATATTGAGCCAGTAATTATTAAAGTACGGCTGTGAAGAAAATATATCTGATACGATAGCAGAATTCCTTACCATGGTAATTAATAGGGTAACACGGGAAATAAGCGGTGTCAAGCAAAAAAATTCAGAATCATCACACTTTAAAAATATCAACTTTCTTATTCCATCGGCGCACCCTCTTTCCATGATTCAAAAATATACTCACGGGATTGATAGAAAAAATCCGTGTTATAATTTGAAATTGCCCCGTCAATCCATGACGAATAAACAGAGACCAATGTATCCACAATAAGATCAATAGATTCGTTCTCTGCACAAATATCTTCAATAAGGCGTTCGTATACTGCGCCGATTGTCCAATAATCCGGAACTTCATAACGGCACCGTAAAATATTATCAAAATCTCCGGATGTTATATTATAAATGGATATAACTTCATCGGCAATTTTTTCAATCGGTTCGCAATGAAGTGTGTCTGCATCTTTATAAAGTCTTTTTATATTGTTTTTCCCAAGTTGATTTACCAGTTTTGACCGCTCAATTTTGCAAAGGCGGCCGATATATTCCAACAGACTGCACACATAAAATAACGAACTATTATTTTTCATCATACACCTCGTAAGCCGTCTTGAAAGTCAATGTCTCCAATGCTCGCGCTGTATGAAAACTTATCTGATGGGTAGGCTTTTTGAACTTTGCAAGTTCCCAAAATGCAGATCGGGAGATTTTACCATCAATGAAATCCTGAATATAATTGAAGATAGTATCGTTCGCCATAGGGCCTTCCACTATGTCATAATCATGAGATTTCCCACTCCGGCAATCAATGATAAAATCAAGCCATGCCTCTGTCATCTCCGGAAAGTTCAACATTTTGAGAGAGAAATTCTGAACATATTCATATTCGTTCACTATTCCTTTTCCGGAGAATCTCACTGCCCATCTTTTCGCCTGCTCGCTTATAAGCATACAATAAAAACCAAAGTAAAAGTCTTTACTATACCGAAGAATGCGAATTTCCGGGCTTTTTACAATTTCCCGACTTCCGTGATAAAGTATCATCTAATAGGTTCCT
Organism: Treponema sp. OMZ 838; assembly: GCF_000775995.1. NCBI lineage: Bacteria > Pseudomonadati > Spirochaetota > Spirochaetia > Treponematales > Treponemataceae > Treponema > Treponema sp. OMZ 838. The sequence continues at coordinate 821,315 of NZ_CP009227.1, forward strand.
TTGGTAACTATTATAATTGAGATTTGTCTTTCTGAAAACATACTGTATTATCTGTAATTTGAACAACGGTTTGTTTGAACCGGGTGCGGCCTCTCGCCTGTACCGAAACTATTGATTGCATAAAAAAACCGCTCCAGGAGTATGCAAGATGGAGCGGTTTAAAAATAGAGTATAAATCATTCACACTTATCAATACTTTTTACGAACGCCTTTGACTTATAACGACCTCCTTACAAGGAACTTCTTGTATGATTATATGTTAGCAAAAGATTACATTTATGTCAAGCAGTTATAACAAAAAAGTAAAATAATTTCAGTTTTCCAAAAACGATTTCAATTCGCTAGCCCTATCGATGAGATTATGCTATAACACATATATGGAGGGAATTATGGCAGATGAATTCAGCTATGAAATTACACAAAAACATGGAATTCTTTCTACTTCAAAAAGCGGATGGACGATGGAATTAAACTCGGTGGCATGGAACGGGCGCAGCCCCAAATACGACCTCCGCAGTTGGTCTCCCGACCACGAAAAAATGGGAAAAGGGGTTACGCTCACTACGGAAGAACTGACCGTGCTTAAAACGCTATTGAACGGTATGCAGCTGTAACATCTTCCCTATAAAGAACCTCAAAAGCGAGCGGAGCTTTCAGAGGTTCTCCCGACTCAACAATCTCAAAAACATCTATTCTAAGGTAGAAAAGTGCATTAAAGCCGTTTTTGCATCGTCGCCGGTTTTTTCAATCATTGATGAAAAGTCAACCAGCGAGGTATAAATAGCGTCCGTTTGCAAGTGGATTTTTTCAAAAGATTGGTCAAGTTCATCACTGGTGGCTCCAATGCCCGTAATGACGGTTACTACTTGTTTTATGGTTCCGCCGATATCGTGAGAGCTTTCCAATGCGGCAGCCGCAAGCCGGCTCAGTTCTTCCGCAACAACGGCAAAGCCTTTACCGGCATCACCGGCATGCGCAGCTTCAATCGCTGCATTCATACTGAGCATCTTTGTTTGTTCTGCAATACTTTCGATAATTTCAGACATTTCTTGAATTTTTGAAACGTTTTGGATGATAAACTGCAGATGCTCATGGGTTGTTTTGAACAGCTGATGGCCGGTTTTAAATGTTTCCACCAACTTTTTTGCCGTTTCGGAATCAGTACGGTGATTTTCAGCGGTTTGCTGTACCGAAGAAAGAATTTCTTTCATCTGAGCTGCCGAATGATGATATCCATCGCGCGCTTTCTCTGCTGTCACTTGCATCGTTTTATATGTTGCTTGCAGATCGGTATGCTTCTTTTCCAGTGAATCATAGCTGCGTTGAAGATCGGTAAGATTTTGTTCCAGCTGAGTATTGCGCTCAAGAAGAGCTGCTTGTTTTTCAGCAAAAGCGCTATTCTTTATATCGGACTGCGTACTGCCAGTAAAGCGGCTTTCCATATCAGTGCGATTTTTTGTTCCCCACGATGCTGCCGCACCCTCCGATTCTGCAAAAGCTCCTGCTTCGCGGTTGCCGAACGTGAAACGTGCCGGTTGCATTGCCCCTTCCGATTGAGGCGAGCGGAAAGACGCTGCACCGGAAGCAAGCCGCCGCTGCGATGCAGTATCAGGCGATCCGTAGGTTTTCAAAGCACCTCCCTCATCGATTATTTCCACATCCGTTTCACGGGTATATAAGCTCTTACTATCCGCCTTATTTTGTATCCCAGTCGAATCGGTCGGCAATCTTTGCTCGGAAATACCGGTTTTCGGCCCCGCTTTCAGCACAATCCGCTTTTTTGCATTACGGGCAAGCAGGATGGTATAAATAGTTTGTACCAATGCCCATGTAACAAAAAGACCTAACAGCCATGTTACCGAAATCAATATCCCCGAAAGAATTGCTGCCTGTTTCCGATACCGGCCGGCGGCGCTCTCTAATGCACCGGATACCGCATCAAATTCATTAACATGAGTACTGATCAGTTTTTCAATTGTTTCTAACTTCTTTTCATCAAACGGTTTCGGCTTTGCCGCACCCAGTTGGTTATAATCATTAATCAGCGTGGTAAATTCCGCATTTATTGAGCAAGCAGAAGTAAAATACCTCGAAAGGCTGCTCCGCAATGCAGCATCCTTTTCCGTGTATTTCTCTGCGGTATACTCCACGGCAACTAACGTCGACTCGTACTTACTTAAAGCACCAATGACAGAAGAAGGGATATGTACACCGGCAACACCGTAACGGTAAACAGTACCGCGTACATAAAGCATATTACGTTCGTAACCTGCCAGTTGTACAATCTGACGTTCAAGCGTATCAGCCGGTTTTGAAATTTGCAGGAAAATTCCGGCTGCGATAAGCAATAGCAACACCAGTATGCCCGATAATATCCCGATTTTCAGTTTTATGTTCATAGCAGTAAGCCTCAGTATAAGTATCGGACAATAATCACCGATAGATTAAAATACAATCTGATGCGTTTACCTTCCTTGCTGTGCAAAATTTTAAATAAAATTTTGCACAATTTCTTTGCGAAGAAGGGCAAACGCATCAGACAAATAAATAAGAATCGCAGAAGAATAGAGGTTGGACGACCATTTGAACCGCGAAGAGGTTCAACTCTGGGCGGACAGCCTCTATTCTTCTGCGGGTAACACGAACATTGTACTTCCTTGTACACTGTTCGTGTCAAGTTTTTCTAACGAAAAACTTGTTGCTGATTAGCACCGCCGCCGTCCGTGGCGGATATGAAAAACTGGCCTGATGCGTTTACCCTACAGAGTCCTTTGACCAAAGCCTTTTTTTGTGCTATAACACCAGCATATGACTGAATGTTCATTTACAGTGAAAGAACGGGTTGTATATCCCGGTCAAGGTGTCGGAGAAATCGTCGAAATCAGCGAAAAAAAATTCAAAGATGAAATGCTGACGTATTACGTCATTTACTTTGATGAATCCGACATGACGGTTCTTGTGCCTGCGCTCAAAGCGACTGAGTTAGGTATTAGAACGATCGTTTCTGCCGATGAAGCACAGGCTGCACTGGCATTTTTATCCGAAAAGTTTGACCCCATTCCCAGTGATTGGAAGATGCGGTATCAAATGAACCTCGATTTATTCAAAACGGGGAGCATTTTAGACAATGCGTCCATCGTCCGCTCACTTTACCACCGCAGTAAAATAAAAGAACTTCCTATCCAAGAGCGTAAATTATACGATTCTGCATATCGCATTTTTTACGATGAACTTTCCTATGCACTGCAAAAACCGAAATCGGAAATTGAAGCGATGATTCATTCATATCTGGAGGTTTTAAGTAAAAACGCTCCAGTCGAAAAACAGGATCAAGTTGATACTGATATATTTGACGACGGTATGAATGATATAGACGACGAAGACGATTTCGATGACGACGAATAATGCCGTTCTAATTACAGCTGCCGGAAGTTCCCAACGCTTTGGAGAGAAAAAAGAGTTTCTCCCTCTCCATCACGATACGCATACATCGGTACTGTCCGCCTGTCTTTACGCTTTTGTATCGGCAGGCTGCTTTAGGCGTTATGTCATAACCGTGCCGCAGGGCAAAGTTGAAGCAGCCTATTCGCTGTTGAGTGCCGATACACGGCTTTCCTCTTTTGTTGATGCACATCGAGATAGTCTCCATATCGTTGAAGGGGGAGCAAGCCGGCAGGAGTCGGTGTACAAGGGGCTGTTAGCGCTTGCAGATAAAAACATAACCTTTATACTGGTACACGATGGAGCGCGGCCGTGGGTTTCCAGCGAAGTGATTACTTCGGTATTAACGGCAACCGAACAATACGGAGCGGCAGTTCCTGCCATATCCGTAACGGATACGCAAAAAGAAGTAGACGAAACAGGAAAGATTATCCGGCACCTTAAAAGAGACCGGCTTGCCGCCGTACAAACACCGCAAGGTTTCCGCTTTGAACCGTTGCTCTACGCCCACCGCCAAGCCTGCAATGACGGCAACATCTACACGGACGACAGCGAAATCTACGCACGATATTGCGGAACTGTTTACATCTGCCCCGGATCGCGGGAAAACAAAAAAATCACTTATCGAGAAGACCTTTAAGGAAGACACTATGATACGAATTGGCTTAGGTTATGATCTCCACACCCTTGTAGAAGGCAGGCCATTAATCTTAGGCGGGGTTCATATTCCTTTTGAAAAAGGAGAAGCGGGGCATTCAGACGGAGATGTGCTACTCCATGCTCTTGCGGATTCCCTACTCGGAGCCGCTTGTCTTGGCGACATCGGCGAGCTTTTCCCGCCGAATGATCCGCAGTGGAAGAATGCCGACTCCCGGATGCTCCTAAAAACAGTGTGGGAACGGGTACGGGCAGCAGGCTGGCAGCTTGAAAACGCCGATTGCGTTATTGCGATCCAAAAGCCGAAAATTCTGCCGTACCGCGAGGCAATCCGCCGGTCTATTGCGGAAATTCTATCGGTAGAAATCGATCAGATCTTTGTCAAAGCAAAAACCGGTGAGGGGGTCGGCGTTATCGGCAGCGGTACAGCCGCCGCCGTGTGGTGCACTTGTCTTCTTTCGCGGTAAACACGCTCTCGCACCATCACGTTTAGGCGTCAGCTTATTTCTCAGCAAGCTCTAGGATGAGCTGTACCTCTCCTTGCGATAGATTGAGGGCATTGGCAATAGCGTCCTGCGTCCATCCGCTTCTAAAGAGCTTCAACACATTCTCACGAGTACCCACTGCTGTTGAGCCTTCCGTCTTGTTGACCGGCTTTTCAGTTTTAACCAAATCCGCAAGCAGCTTCAGCTGGTTTTCCGAATTTTTCGATATATCTTGTAAGCGAGTCTCGGTGCCGGCAAGCCATTCGCGGGCATTGTGCAGTTTTTCAATACGCCCCTCAAGCTCTCCAAGCAATTCATCGATGGTATCAAGCTGCTCCCGCGCCTTCTCCGCTTTTTCCTGATTGGAAATAAGATATTCCATCTTTTCTTGAATATCTTGCAATTCCGGCGGAATGGTGTAGAGCTTACTCTGTACCGACTTAATATCTTTTTCAACCGTCTTTAAATCTTCAAAGGCGGCATCAATACTCTGCACTGTTTGGTCGAGCACAGTACCTTTTTTCTCCAACCGGTCATAGCGGGTATTCACATCGGCAATGCTTTCTTCGATACGCCGAATTTGCACCTGATAGCGCTGTAATTCATCATCAGCCGAAGCGAGCTCAACAAGTTTTTTATCCATCGATTCGGAAAGCACCGTCAGTTTTGCAAAGTCATTTTCCAAAATTTCAATGTTTTTACGTTCACCCATAAATCGGGCGATTTTTTGTGTCGCTTCCTCTTCGAGATGGGTTACCTTTTCGTATTTCAAATTCAGGTCATCCATTGTATTGCGGTAGATTTCAAAACGGGTAACTTCCGCTTTCAGCTTTTCGATATTCTGTTCCAAGTCGGCCTTCAATTCGTCCGCACGGTCAAACACGCGTGTCTGCGTAATAAAGGCATTTTGCCGCTTATCGATTTCTTCAACGGTTTCGGTCAGCTGATCGGAATCGCGCCGTATCTTTTCGAATAAATCATGCTGCGTTTCTTCCACTTCGCTGCGAAGACCGTGTACCAGCTCCCGTATGTTGTCAAGCGAATGATTTGCTTCCCCCGTCGCGTTGTTGATCCGTTTATCCAGCTCGTTCGTAACCTGTTCGGCATCACGCGTAAAGGCTTCGGTAACGCTGCGCACCTGTGCAGAAAATTCTTCTTCGGCACTCTGCACCTTTGCATTAAGATCATTGATTCTCTGCTGCATCAGTTTAAGCGCTTCATCGCTTTTCACGCTGAAATCTTTATAGTACGAGGTGTATTTTGAGCCGATGCCTTCGATAGCCCGTTCCGTCGATGCGGTAAAATTCGCAACCTTTTCGTCTACCGTAGCCCGCATCTCTGCCAACTGTTGGTCGATGCGAGCCTTCCATGTTTCAAAATCGGTTTTAGCCGCATCAAGCTGTCCGCCTGATTCTTGCTTAACCGTATCAAGCCAATTCTTTACCTCTTTTGTAGCATTTTCAACTTCAACACTCTGCTGCCGCATCGATTCCTGCAGTTCAAGCTTGAGACCGGAAAGCTCATTGCGCATATATGTTTGAGCTTTTTCCTTTGTCTGATCCATCATATTTTTAAACTGAGTGTTATAGGCGAGCAGCGCTTCATCGCTTGCCGTAATACGCTTGGCAATTCCCTCTTCGATTGCGGCAATATCTTCTTTGAATTTGGCAAAGTGTCCCTTGTATTCCTCTGCCGTCTGCGCAAGCCGTGCTTTTAAATCCTGTTTATACGCATCTTCCAAATCTTTACGCGCGGACTCGCTTTCCGACCCCATCAGCGCAAGCCGTTCGGTAACATCGTTCCGTAGTTTTTGGATATCTCCGCTGAGCGCATCGCTGCGGCGGGTCAATTCGCTTGAAAAATCGGTTTCAAAGAGACGCAGTTTTTCAGAAAGCGCGGCTTGAGATTCTTCACGCAGCACGTTCAGCTGTTCGGTTATCTCCTGAAGTCTACCGGCAAGCGCATTCGCCCGTTCGGAAAAATGTTTTTCGAAGCCGTTGTATTTTTCCTGCATGGTATAGGTATGTTTTCCGAAGTCCTGCAAAAGCCGGTCTTTTACCGATTCTTGTGCCTTTTCCATTTCGGCAGAAAGCTTATCGATACCGGCAATGGACTTATCAAATTTTTCGTAATAGTAGGTTGCTTGTTTTTTATATTCGGCAAACTTTGTATCTGCCGACTGAGAAAGCGCGGTAATACTTTGAGCAGCCTTTGCAGCGGTCTTTTCGAGGCGGGCATTTAATCCCGTTTCAAACTCGGTAAGGCGCGAATCAAGCTGCCGGTTCGTATTCTGCATATCCGCCTCGGTTTTTTCCAATCCTTTTTCAAGATTTGTGATACGTTGCGTAAATGCAATTTCCGTAGCGCTGAACTTTGAGTGCAATGCGCTTTCAAGCTTATCAGCTTCCTCTTGCCAATCCTGTTTAAACTTTTGGGCAAGCGCTTTATTTTCGGTCATACCGGCAGTGATCTCCGCTTCAAGCGCTGCAGAACGATCATCAAGCGCTGCCTTATACTGCTGCATCTGTAGTTCCATCTGGTTCTGTAGTTTAGCAAAAGATTCATCACCCAGGTTCTGCGCTTTTTTGCTCGCCTCCGTAAACGCCTTTTTATACAGGTCATTCAATTGGATTGAGGTTACCTCGAGCAATTCCGCACTTTTTTTCTCTGCGCTAGAAACCCTGTTTTCAAAAGCGCTAATGGTATTATTAAAACCCGCAGTAAGCTGTTCTTCAAGCATCTGTAGATGTTCACGATTCTGCTTATAAAAACTGTCCTGCATTTCGGGCATCAGTTTTGAAATATGGCTCAATTCGCTCCGTGCATCCGTAATTTTTTTTGCAAGTGAATCGACAAAGTCTGATTCCTGACTAACCCGCGCAAGATTTTTTTCTGCAAGGGCAGCCATATCCATAACGGTTTTAATAGTCTCTTCTGCTCCCGCAACATTTTTTTCTATTGCATCGATGGATGATGAACGGGCAGTCAACACATCGGATTTTTTCATAAAATCGTTATATATGGAATCGAGCCGGTTAACAGCCGCAATCGCCTGTGAAAGTTTTGCGTCAAGCTCGATCGCCGCATCACGCAAATTCTGCGTCCGTTCCTTAACAAACCCTTCTATTTCATCTTTAACACGGTCGCCGTATTTTTTTGCTTTTTCTATCGAACGGCTGTTTTTATCCATTTGCCGAAAAAAAAGAATCAGCATCAGAGAAAGCATAAGCGTTATCGCGGAGGCCAAAAGTTGCATTGACATTCTAAGTTCCACCCTTACTTAAAATAAATTCTGTTTTAATGAATAGATCGGACACATCTAAAAACAGCGGTTTTTAAAATTATCCTACCTATTATATTATAGCATATAGTTTAAGAATTGACGATAGTTTGAAAAGGAAATATCCGCATACGGCGGTTTTTTTCTCAAAAATGAAATAAGCGGATTTTGGATATAAGCGGTCTTCATACCGACTGAAGAAGCGCCTGCGACATCATACGCTTTACTGTTCCCGACATACAGTATCCGTTCGCACGGCGTATTCAAGGCTTCGGCAAGTTTAAGAAAAGGAATACGGGAAGGTTTAAGAGCGCCGAGCGCTTCGGAATCCAGTGCAACATCGCAGAGCGGAAGAATGTCCCATACGGAACCTTTCTGTTCGGGCGGAAAATCCGATAGAATACCGATTTTAAACCCCGCCTCTTTTAATCGTATGATCGCTTCTTTTACAAAAGGATACGGACGAATACGCACAAATTTCTTTTTCCACCCCTTATATATTTCTCTGTCTAAAAAATCGCCTACTTCTTGCGGGGAGATATTAAGATGAGTTGCCAACAGTTCATTTTGCACATTGAAAAAATCCAGCAGCACTTTATCCGGATCAGATGAACTGTATCCGTGTAAAATATGGCGGACTTTTCCAAAAGCTTTCATAAAACGGATATGACGGATAAAAAACGGAACGGCACGTAACGTCAGCTTCCATGCGGGATAGAGCGTGCCGTCTATATCGAATGCAATAGCGTCAATGCCGGGGATTTTGCTTACAATCATTTTTTTATTATACCGTACCGATTACACCCTGTCCATTCATAAAAAAGAACGTGTGTGAGTCTCAGTTGTTTTCATTTCAGTCTCTTTTTCGCCCTTTTGCTGCGAACCCTATAGAGGATATATGCTGCCCGAACCGGATATTCGGCGGTCAATCATAAGAGGATTGCCTTTATAACCGACCGAACCTGAACCGCTGATATCGGCTCGTAAAAACATCGTAACCCATACTTTTGCAGAACCGGAGCCGGAAATGGAAATATCGGCATCTTCGGTTTCCAGACGAGTAGTTTTTATATTGCCGGAACCGGAAATACTGCCCTCTAAACTTTGAGCTTTCCCTGTTGCTCCAAAAGAACCCGAACCGGATATGTTCAGCTTTAATTTTTTTACGGTAATATCGCGTGCAACAACATCACCGGATCCGGAAACAACTACCGACATCGTACGTCCAGGCATATTGAATGATGAAACGGTACCGGTAAGCGAACCGGAGGCTGTTAATTGTATTAAGACCGGCATGGTAATAATAGCTTTGCAGTTCGAGCACCCGATAACATATCCGTGCTGAAAGCCGATATGCAAGATATTATTAGAAACATCTACATATAAATAGTTGAAGAGATTTTCATCAGCATCAATGGTAACGGAAAAAGTTTCACTCTGTCGTATATCGACCGTCCAATCGCCACTGATGGAAACGGAATCAAAATTACTTCGAGAAAAGCTTTCCGTTTTCAACGTTCCATTTCCACGGACACGACCATTAACTACGATAAAGCAGCTGCTGGCGGTAAACAGAAGCAATGCGGTAAGGGCAATGCATACAATACTGATTTTTATTTTATTCATAAAAAAATCCTATTATGATAAATTTCTTGTCTGCAGAATACTTTAAGACAAAAACCGTGTTAACGCAACAGGGTAAACGCATCAGACCATTTTTTAACAATCCTGCAGAATAGGGGATAGACTTTCCGTTAGGTATTGACAATCCATATACCGTTTGGTATATTATGTACCAGTCGGTATATAATATGAATAGTACAACAAACGATAACAGCAGAGATGAAATTCTCAACACAGCCATTCGTCTTTTTTCGCAAAAAGGATATGAGGGAGTTGGAGTACAGGAAATTTGTGATAACGCCGGTATTACAAAACCGACCCTGTACTACTTTTTCAAAAGCAAACAGGGGCTCTTGCAGGCAATAGCGGATTCCAAGGGCGCGGAGCTATTGCAGCGTTTGAATGATGCGGCGGTGTACGAGCACGATTTTCTTAAAAGTCTGACACGCATTCTGACCGCAGTAATCGATTTTGCAGTTGAAAATCCGGACTTTTTTAATCTGCACAGCGTACTCTTAAATGCACCCGGCAATGCGGAAACCGAGGCTGTCTACGCGCCGTTAAAAAAGCGTTTTGATTCGGTGTTTGCAGAATTTTTTATAAAATCCGCAAACGAGTTCGGCAATATGCGCGGGAAAGAGGAGCTGTACTCAATCTTGTTCCACAATAATGTCATTTCGGTAGCTCTGCTGTGTGTACAGAACAAACTGCCTAGAGATGATCAAACGATTTATCGGATTGTGCATACCTTTGCCTACGGCGTCGCTTAACCTTTTGAAAATATACGGCACATCTGCGTTGTCGCTACGCCGAAATAAATGCTCAACGTACAACAAGTACGTCTCCGCTTTATTTCGGCTAGGCTCCTAGCATCTGTACCGTCTCTTTTCAAAAGGCTTACGGAAAGGATTGTAGGGGCGGCGAAGCCGTTCCGGAGGAATGGAGCCGAGAGGCGGAACCCCGAAAAGCCTGGTTTTTGCTGGAAGCAAAAAGCCGCCCAAAACTAAAAAAACAAAACAAATGACGGAGGTGTATATGTCTCAAGTTTTTTCAGATAAGGTTTTTTATCATATTTATGCGCTGGGGATGGGGAATTGTGCTAAGCGGAATGACTTTGCGTGTCCGGCGGGGGATTTTTTTGAGAAACTGGCGGGGCGGTTGGATGAGATTCGGGCGTTGGGGTGTAATGCGCTGCTGATTGGACCGGTGTTTGAGTCAACGGCGCATGGGTATGATACGGTGAATTATTATCATGTGGAGCGCCGGTTGGGGAATAATGAGCGGTTTAAGGAGTTTTGCCGGCTGTGCCATGAGAAGGGCTTTGCGGTGGTACTGGATGCGGTGTTTAATCATACGGGGCGGGATTTTTTTGCGTTTAAGGATATTCAGCGGTATGGATACGGCAGCGCTTATAAGGATTGGTATGTCAATCTTGATTTTTCTCGGCGGAGTGCGCAGGGGGATTGCTTTGAGTATGAAGGCTGGGCTGGCTGTAAGGATTTGGTCAAGCTGAATGGCGATAGCGGCGCAGTGCGGGAGCATCTTTTCGGTGCGGTAAAAATGTGGATTGAGGAATTCGGTATCGACGGACTCAGGCTTGATGCAGCGGATGTGTTAAGTAAAAACTTTCTTGATGCACTGGGGGATTTTTGCCAAAGTATTAAGCCGGATTTTTGGCTGATGGGTGAGGTGGTGCATGGCGACTATGCCGAATGGACGCGGAACGGCAGGCTTGATTCGGTAACAAATTATCAAATGTATAAAGCGCTCTGGTCGTGTTTGAATGATCAGAATATGTATGAGCTTTCGTATAATTTGGACAGGGAATACAATAGCGAACGAGGGATGTATAGGAATAGTGCATTGTATAATTTTGTGGACAACCACGATGTAAACCGCGCGGTCAGTGCGCTCAACAAGCCGGAGCAGCATATTCATCTTTTGTACGGACTGCTTTTTACCATTCCCGGTATTCCATCCATTTACTACGGCAGTGAATACGGCATCAGAGGGGTTCGGAGCCATAATTGCGATTATGAACTGCGTCCGCCGCTCCCGCCGTTCGGTGAGCTTCCTGATTTTACTGCGCCCGGTTTTGATGCAGGGTTTGTCCGCACCTCGATTACAACATTTGCAAAGATACGCGGACAGCATCCCGCCTTACAGCGCGGTTCGTACCGGCAGGAGTTTGTTGCAAACCGGCAATTCGGCTTTTGGCGTGAGTGCAACGAAGAACAACTATTGATTATCGCCAATTCCGATTTTGCTCAGGGCTTTGTTTCGCTGCATACCATCCCGACGGGTGAGTATGAGAGCCTGACGGATGGAAGAGTCTATCATTCCGATACGTTAAAAGGGCTGCAAATGCCTCCGTGTTCGATACTGATATTGCGGAAGAAGTAATCAAGGCAGTATACTGAAAAAATTATGATACATATATTGCTCGCAATCATTTACGCAGCGTTTATCAGTCTTGGACTGCCGGATGCTCTGTTAGGTTCCGCATGGCCGGCGATGTATCGGGAGCTTTCTGTCCCTGTGTCCTATTCCGGTGCTATTTTTATGATTATTGCAGGCGGAACTATTGTTTCCAGCCTCCAAAGCGACCGGTTGACAAAGATTTTCGGTGCCGGAAAAGTAACGGCATTCAGTGTTTTGATAACAGCAGCGGCACTCTTCGGTTTTTCGGTCAGCCATTCCTATAGTGCACTGTGCCTGTGGGCGATACCATACGGACTCGGTGCCGGAAGTGTTGATGCATCCCTCAACAATTATGTAGCAGTGCATTATGCCAGCAGGCACATGAGCTGGCTGCACTGTATGTGGGGGATAGGCGCCTCAATAGGTCCGTACATTATGGGCGGTGTTCTGACCGGCGGTCAGCCGTGGAATATGGGCTATCGATATATTGCGGTGCTGCAAACCTGCTTAACCGCCGTACTACTGGTGAGTCTGCCGCTTTGGAATAAGCAACCGAAAACAGACGGTACTACGGATGAGGATGTAAAAGCGCCGCCGCTCCCCCTCAAACAGGTGATTGCCATTTCCGGTGCAAAAGAAATTATGCTTACCTTTTTCTGTTATTGTGCTGTAGAGCAAACCGCAAATTTATGGACAAGCAGCTATCTGGTTTTACACCGAGGGCTTCCGGAAAAAGAAGCCGCAGGACTCGCCAGCCTCTTTTTTATCGGTATTACTGCGGGGAGATTTTTGAGTGGATTTTTAACCTTCAAATTAACCGATATGCAGATGATTCGGCTTGGACAAAGCGGCATCGGGGCAGGTGTTGTGCTGCTGTTCCTTTCGTTCGGAAAAACAACGGTACTGCCCCTGCTCGGTTTAGGGCTTATCGGCTTGGGGTGTGCACCGATTTATCCTTCGATTATCCATGCGACACCTGCACAATTCGGAAAAGATAAGTCTCAAGCGATGATCGGGGTCCAGATGGCGTCCGCGTATGCCGGAACCTGTCTGATGCCGCCGATCTTCGGGTTGGTTGCAAATCATATCGGTGTCGCATTGATGCCGCTCTATTTGGCGGTGATTTTAATTGTGATGATCTTTATGCACGAAAAAATGCTCACAAAAACGGCAACTTCTACAGCGTGCAGTTAAAATCCTTGACCAAGATACCGGGCAAGAGACAGCCGCCTACTGCGCGCTCTTCGTAGGTGCTTGTTTCTACAAAGAGTTTCCGTTCTTTGGTGAGCGCAAGGAGATTCGCGCCGAACATATTGTACAGCGATTCATCCCAGCGCATATCTGCAATGGGGGCTGTAACTTTTCCATTTTCCACCCAGAGGCAGGCAAAGCGGGTCATTCCCGTTACGCGGGCAGTTGCCGGATCGCTCCAGTTAAGGTAGTGGAAGTTCGAAATATAGATACCGGTTCCCAGTTCTTTGAGGGCATCCGCTTCGGCAAGTGTCCCTGCTCCGATAGCTGCGGAACGGAATCCTTCACTTGAATCGGCGCCGTTTGCCTTTGTACCGTACTGTTTTTCCGAGCGGGAACTCACAATGGTATGAATGAGCTTTCCTTTTTCGATAACGGTCAATTTTTCGGGAGCGGATTCTCCTTCGCTATTAAACGACGGTTCTACACCGATGGAAAAATCTTGCGTCAAATTGAAGGAATCGGCAAAATGTTCCCGCCCTTCTTTTAATGCAAGATAGGCGCTTTCGCCTTGCTGCATTCCCCGCTCTCCAAAGCCGTTCCACGAGAAAAACTCTACGACATCCACCAACGCATCCGCAGCGATAAAAACGCGGTATTTACCCGGCTCGATTTTTTTCGGTTCAAGCGCAAGCACCTGCAAACTCTGCCGCGCATCGGCGATGCGTTTTTCGTATTCTGCCTGCTGCCAGTCGCGCCCTGCGTATAAGCCTTTTACCGCGCGTCCGTTTTTCAGCCAAATCGAATAGTCGAGCGTAAAGGTCTTTGTTTGGAACCAGTGCCGTGCGCCGGCCGTATTGGCAGCTCCGCGGCATATCATCCCTTGCGAAAAAAGCCCGGCAAAATCCAAATCCGACACAGGCTCAAGCAGCGTCTTTTCTATTATCTCTTGCGGAAGCAGCGCACCGTCATAGATTGTTTCGGAATCGTCGCTTGCAGTAGGAATAGACTGATAGGGATCTTCGGGAAGCTGCGCGATAATACTGCGTGCATTCTCCAACGCTGCGGCAAGTGTTTCCTTATCTTGTTCAAGCCGGCCGCTCAACCCCTGAGCAAAGCGATAGGTTTTCTTGTTTTTATAGAGGGTAACCGAAATTGCCGCCTGCTTCACAAAACCGTTTTGCCGCACCTTGGCGTGATTCATCCGTAGGAAGTAAGTGTCTTCCGCATCGTAGCTTAGAGACGCTTGTTCCGTGGGCAACAGCTCATCAAAGAAAAAGTCTGCAAGAGACTCAAAATGCCATTTAAAATCGGAATCCATTTCACACATCATTTCTTGATCACAACTCATTTTCCGCCTCCAAATACTTCAACATCGCTGAATGCGCATACGGGACTTGCGTGTCCTACCCGTATCACCTGATTCGGTTCGCCCTTGCCGCAATTCGGTGTGCCGAACACCTCGAAGGTGCTTTCATCGCCGACTGCGCAGAGGCTGTTCCAAAAGTACCGCGAAATGCCGCGGTAGTTCGGGTCGCGCACGGTTTTTGTCAGTTTGCCGTTTTCGATCAGCTTGGCGTACTCGCAGCCGAATTGGAATTTATTGCGATAGTCGTCGATCGACCATGAACGGTTGGAGAACATCAGAATGCCGTTTTCGATTGAGGCGATGATGGAATCGAAGCTGCTCGTCCCCGCTTCGAGATTGAGGTTTGCCATCCGGTCGATGGGCGGACGGTTCCACGAACAGGCACGTTGGTTTGCAACGCCCCGGAGTCCCGACCGTTTTTGACTTTCCAAGCTGCCGAGCGCCCGTATCAAGATGCCGTCTTTAATGAGGTATTCTTTTACCGCGGCGTTGCCGATATCGTCCGCTCCGTAGCTTGCCAGTTCCTGCGCGATGGTCGGATCGTAGGCGACGTTCATCAACGGGGAACCGTAGCGGAAACTGCCGATATCTTCCGGCGTGATAAAACTGCCGCCCGCATAGTTGCGCTCGTCGCCGAGGATGCGGTCTATTTCCAGCGCGTGCCCGACGCTTTCATGGATTTGCAGCATCATCTGATCGGGCATTAGTACGAGCGTCCGCTTGCCGTTGGGGCACGGCTCGGCAGTCAACAGCTCGACTGCTTCCGTGCCTGCCTTACGAGCCTTTTCAAGCAGCGTCACAGGATTGAACAGCTCCCGTCCGCCCTGATAAGTGAGCGCAGAACGTCCGTGCGCGCTCCGCTGCTGGATAATATCTCCTTCCCGTGCAACGGCATTCAGGCTGATGCCGCCGAACCGAACGGTTTGCCGTATGTCGGCGCCGTTGGTAGAAACCATTTCGGTTTCACAGATACCCGTTTCGCAGGAAGCGGCGGTCTGAATAATCTTTGAAGAAACCTTTGCAGCATCGCAGATACTGCACAAAAGCTCAACCGTTTCGGCGGCGGGAATCCCGCTTAATTTTTCACGCTTTGTGGCATAGCGTACCTGTGCGGCGGGGCGCATCGTTTGGTCAAAACGGTGGATGCCGTAGGGCCGCGCTGCCTGTGCCGCCGCAAAAGCCTGCTCCGCTGCACGTTTAATACCGCGGCTGCTCAAATCGGCAGTCGCCGCATAGCTAAACGTTCCCTTGTACAGCACCTCCAGCATAACTCCTTCGTCGGAGCCGCCGGCCGCCTCGTCAAATTTACCGTCGATAGCGGAAAAACCTGTCAAATAGTTGGTAACCCGCCGTAATCCGATCCACTCGGCCTGCGGGACAGCGTCCTTCGCTTCCTTCAAAAGCCGGTGTATATTCACTTTCATAAAAAACTCCTTCCGGTACAGTAAGCCTGTTCGGAAACTTCCGTTTCGGAACAGGTCTAGTATAGCATAAAACGGCAATAACCGCATCAATTTTCTATTTACAAAAGGCAGATAAGGGGGTATTGTTTATATGCAAAATAATAGGAGCTTCAGATGTTTTATGATAATAATCCGGCAAAAATAAATCGGTTCACCAAACCTCATTTCTTTCAGGGCGGGGATAAAGCCATTTTGTTGATACACGGGTATACAGGCTCTCCGCGGGAAATGCTGTGGCTCGGCACGCAGCTGCATAAGGCGGGATACACCGTATCAATTCCGCGCCTGCCGGGGCATGGAACAAACAAAGAGGACTTTATCGCGAGTTCGTGGAAGGATTGGCTGCGCCGCGTGTATGATGAATACCTCGATTTATCAGAAGCATATCAGACGGTATATGTCGGCGGTCTTTCGATGGGCGGCGTGCTGACTGCGCTCCTTGCGGCAAAATTTCAGCCTGAAAAAATCTTCCTTTGTGCGCCCGCATTTATGGCTGCCGATTCGCGGATCAAACTGACACCGTACTTAAAATATTTTATACAGACCATTCCAACGGAAGGGAAAACATTTTATAAAGAACCCGAATATTATGATTGCGTCAAAGACTATTGCAATTATGATTACGTCGGCAAGGCCGCGGACTTGTACAAACTGCAGAAGATGGCTATTCAGCAGCTTCCGAATATCCGGTCAAAGGTAATAACGGTTTTATCAAAATCGGATCAGTCGGTACCGTTTAAGGAAAAAGAACTTATCGACTGGCTGCTCAGGGTACCGAATGAGTATGTTATCTTGGAAGAAAGCAGTCATATTGTTACCGACGATGTCGAGCGTGAACTGGTAGCGCAGCGTATTATCGACTTTTTGAACAGATAACTGATAATGTATTTTGCTTATTTCCGTGAGCTGTTTGTAAATAGCTTATTGAATAGGACTGTCCAAAAACTTCAGCTTTTGGACAGTTCCTGCTACTGCTTATACCCGCGGACATCCTGTCAGAGTAGGTGTGCCGTATATTTTCAAAAGGAAACTAGGCCTTTCCCACCAAACACATCCACTCCGCTTCCGCAGCGACAGCATCACCGTTATAGATTTTACCGGATTGCTTAATCATTTGGGAAGAAACGCGCAAGTTTTTTACCTCGATGCGTACCGTATCTCCCGGGCGTACCTGTGCACGGAGCTTTACCTTATCGATAGTCGCCAAAAAGAACAGCGCACCTGTTTCAAACTTGCCCATAGAACTCAGTGCTGCGCCGCCCGCTTGAGCCATTGTTTCTACCAACACGACACCGGGCACTACCGGATATTCGGGGAAATGTCCTTTAAAAAAGAACTCCTCCGGCTTAAAGGTATACCGGCTTTCGCTGCCTTCATCGTCGGCACGGATAATTTCATCAACAAACAAAAATGGCTTCCGGTGCGGAAGCAAGGCTTCAATATCTTTTGTCATCGTTTTCTCCTTTAGGGTAAACGCATCAGACATTTTTATGGATATCCCGCAGAATAATCGGAGATTGTTCAACCAGAGTTGAACCACTTCGCGGTTCAAATGGTCTCACAATCTCCATTATTCTGCGATTCTTACCTATTTGTCTGATGCGTTTACCCTTCTTTTAAATAAATAGCGCGAAATTTTATCTAAAATTTCGCGCATCTCAAAAGGAAGGCAACCGCTTGAAATATTCCTAATGCGGTTGCCCATTTTTTCCTATTTTACTTTTTTGAACACTAACACGCCGTTGTGGCCGCCGAAACCGAGCGAACCGGATGCGGCGCAATCGATCGTGCAGGAAACGCCTTTTTGCGGCAGGTAATTCAGATCGCACCCTGCTTCCAAATCAGGTTCCGTTAAGTTCACGGTGGGGGGACAGAAGCCTTCTTCAATTGCTTTTACGCAGATAATTGCTTCCAACGCGCCGGCAGCTCCCAAACAGTGTCCAATCATCGACTTTGTTGAAGAGATTTTCAGGTTATATGCATGTTGCCCGAACGCTTTTTTAATCATCGCGGTTTCGGAGGGGTCGTTAATCGGGGTTGATGTTCCGTGCGCGTTATAGTACTGCACATCTTCCGGTTTTACCCCTGCGTCTTCCAAGGCCTTCGTCATCGCCAAAGCTCCGTTGACACCGGAAGGGTCGGGGCTGGTCAGGTGATATGCGTCGGAGGAGCCGCCGTAGCCTGCAAGTTCTGCATATATCTTTGCACCGCGCTTCTTTGCGTGTTCGTATTCTTCAAGAATGAGGATACCTGCGCCTTCCCCCATCACAAACCCCGTTCGCTTTTTATCAAAGGGACAGCAGGCTTTGTGCGGTTCATCGTTATAATCCGACGCAAGCGTTTGCAGTACGCTGAATGCATTGATACCGAACCCTGTAATTGCGGCCTCGGTTCCTCCTGCAAGGCACATATCCATTCTACCCGAGCGGATTAAATCGAGGGCATTGCCCAAAGCGTCGGTACTGGAAGCACAAGCGGTCGTAATTGTCCACGAAACGCCGTGTAGTCCGAAATGCATACTAACGTTGCCTGCCGCCTCGTTCGGAATGAGCAGCGGAATAGCGAGAGGCGGTATCCGCGAGTGCCCCGCTTCAAAGTATTTTTTGAACGAACTTTCATGGATTTCAAAACCGCCGATACCGTTTCCAATCATCACGCCGGTACGGTCGCCCTCTATCGTTTCTTTTGAAAGTCCTGCATCCGCTACTGCCTGTACCGCTGCCGCCACTGCAAGCTGCGAAAATCGCGCCATTTTACGGGCATCCTTTTTATCCATAAATACGGTAGGATCAAACGCTTTACATTCAGCCGCAATTCTTACCCTATCATCTCCTGGGTCATAGTTGACGGTAATCTTCTCGATTCCGCAGCGGCCTGCTTTTATTCCTTCCCATGTTTCCGCAACCGTATTTCCCAAAGCGGAAACGGCACCAAGACCGGTAATTACAACTCTTCTCATTCTTTTCTCCTTATGATTAGGCGCCCATACCGCCGTCTACGCCGAGTACCTGCGCGGTAATATACACGGATAAATCGGATGCTAAAAAGACAGCCGCATTTGCAACATCAAGCGGCGTTCCTCCGCGCTTTAAGGGAATAGCGGTTTCTATCCAATTCTTCCGCATATCTTCCGGTAATGACGAAGTCATATCCGTTTCGATATAGCCGGGCGCAATCGCATTGACACGCACCCCTCTGCTGCCGATCTCTTTTGCAAGGCTTTTGGTCATACCGATTAAGCCTGCCTTACTTGCCGCATAGTTAACCTGTCCGCCTTGTCCGTGTAGACCGACGATACTTGCCATATTGATAATGGAACCTTCCCGCTTCCGCAACATATCGGAAGAGACGATTTGCGATGTTAAAAAAGCCCCGGTCAAATTGACGCGCAATACAGCGTCCCAGTCCTCCTGCGGCATACGGAACGACAGTCCGTCCCGGGTAATCCCCGCGTTGTTGACTAAAATATGGAATCCACCGGATTGCTTGAGAGCCTCTTTTACCGTAGCGGTCAGTTCTTCGGCATTTCCGCAGTCGGCGTATATCTCGTGAAATACGCTGTTGTGCTGTGCGGCGAATGCTTCCATTTCCACCTTTCCTTGAGAGGGCTTTGTGCAGAGCCCCCACACCTCAGCTCCTTCTTCCAGAAACCTACGGACTATTTCTTTCCCGATTCCGCGTGAAGAACCGGTTACCAATGCTTTTTTCCCTTGTAATAACATATAAAACCTCTTATGAGCGGCTGGTTTCTATCACAGCCGATAATTGTTCAGCGGTACCGGTGGGGCGGTAGTTTCCTGCACAGCCGCTGTCCCGCCACAGATTGCAGAGCGTCATGCCCGGCCCTATTTCCAACAGCGTAGCCGCATTTGCCAGCGCAGCGATTTCCCGCTCTTCCTCAAGCCAGCGCACAGGATGCGTTAGGTGCAGTACGGCGTTTTTTTTCGCTTCTTCGCCGGTTAAAAGCCGCTTTCCGGTAACATTTGAAAAAATCGGAATAACGGGATCATTGAACGCAACATCCTGCAGCACTGCGGAAAATTCTTCGGCTGCACCGCGCATCAGCGGCGAATGGAACGGCCCTGCAACCGCAAGCCGGATAAAGCGTTTTGCTCCCGCTTCCTTGCAGAGTTTTTCTGCAACATCAAGCCCTTCGGCTGTTCCCGATACAACGGTCTGCATCGGACTATTCAAATTTGCCGCAAAGACAATCCCCGTCGCAGGATCGGAATACGGTTTCAAAATTTCGACAATCCGCCCAGGATCAAGTTTGAGTACCGCGGCCATACCGCACCCGCTGCCGGACGCTTTACTCTGCTCATCGAGTTTTTCGCAGTATTTCTGCATGATTTTTCCGCGCAAAGTTACCAGTTTTGTCATCGTTACAAGGTCCAAGACCTTTGCGGCATACAACGCTGAAAATTCACCTAGGCTGAACCCTGCGGCGGCGGCCGGCGTAATACCGTGTTCCTGCAAGACTGTAATAATTGCAGCCTGCATCGCGGTGATTGCAATCTGACTTCGATCGCTGCGTGCAAGTTCTTCCGGTTCCGTATTCCATAAGAAAGAAGCGATATCCTCTCCCGAAGCCGTGCTCATCTCATCGATGACGGTGCGGGCTGACGGGTATTTCTTACAGATATCTTCAGCCATTCCCTTAAACTGAGAACCCTGTCCCGAAAACAAAAAAATGTATTCCATTATTTTCCTTCTATGACTATGGTTATAGTAATCTTAAAATTATATTAGACATTAGAACCGGATAATAGCGCCGCCCCATGTCAGACCCGCGCCGAAACCGGTAATCAGTATGGTCATACCTTCATGCAGTTTTCCTTGTTCCATCAGCTCGGTAAGGGTGATGGGGATGGACGCTGCCGAGGTATTTCCGTAGTTTTCAAGATTACGGACAAATTTACCGAAGTCGATTTTAAGCCGTTTTGATGCGGCTTCCAGTATCCGCTCGTTCGCCTGATGGCATACGATTAAATCAAGATCGTCAGCCGTCATGTGTTCTTTCGTGAGGAGCGTTTTCACCGTTTCAGTAATATGGCTGACAGCGAAATCGTATACGGCTCTACCATTCATGTGTACACGGCGGTCGGGCGAAATGTAGAGCTTATCTGCTCCTGTTCCGTCAGTGCCGAGTATGGTAGCGCCGATACCCAGACCGGAAGGTTCAAACGTGTTTTCAAGCAATGCTGCGCCTGCACCGTCACCGAATAAGACGCACGTAGAACGATCTGTCCAGTCCATAATACGGCTAAGCACCTCCGCCCCGCACACAAGTGCAAACCGCCAATGGTGCCGTTCCATCATACTTGCCGCCGTGTCCAGCGCGTAGATAAAGCCGGAACACCCTGCCGTTAGGTCAAAGCAAACCGAATGTACTGCTTGCAATTTATTTTGAATAAGGCAGGCATTTGACGGGGAACCCGGAAAATCGGGTGTTGCCGTGCCGCAAATAATAAGGTCGATTTTGTCTGCCGTTATAGGCTCGGAAGTCTTACTTTTTTTAAGCGCTTCCGTACATGCCCGATATGCCAGCGATGCGCTCGTTTCATCTGCTCCGGCAATCCGGCGTGAGCTGATTCCGGTGTGACTCTTGATCCATTCATCCGATGTGTCGAGCTCCGGCGGAAAATCGGTATTTTTCATCTCTTTTAAGGGAAGGGCTTTACCCAATCCCTGAATAACAATAGCCATATTTTATCTCCAGTAATAAATCTAAGAGAATTTAGGATTGTATGAAATGGCGGTTCCGTTCGATACAACCTATAATACTATACTTAGTATATTTTTTAATTCCACGCTGTCAACCTTCCCCTTTTGCAAATATACGGCACATCTGCATTGCCAAAAGGCCAGCGGAAAGGTTATTCTTAACAGTCATAGCCACTTCGCTCATTTGACTGACTCAGATGAGGCGGTATGCTATCCTATGCATTTTCTGCAGCAGACTCGATTTTTCCGTTAGTGAGGATTTTGGGATATACCGTTATTCCCAGTTTTTTTTCGATGCCTTGTAAAATACGCAGCTCGTACTCATCTCCGATAATGATATTAATGCCTTTTCTTCCTGCCCTTCCGGTACGTCCGGCGCGGTGTATAAAGACATCGGCATCCTTTGAAAGCTGCATCTGCACGATGTAGTCAATATCGGCAATATCGAGTCCGCGGGCGGACAAATCGCTGGTAATCAATATCCGCGTTTTACCCGACCTGAACCGTGCGATAATTTGTTTTCGTTCGGAACCTTCAAGTTTACCATATAATGGCACGGCATCGATTTTTTTATATCGCAGCTTTTGCGCGAGGGTTTCAACTTCCTGTGCAGGCGCAGTAAAAATAAGGATTTTTTTTCTGCCGTCCAATACTGTACTGTCCAACGCATGGATCAGCGCACGCAAGGCATCGGCTTTGCTCCGACGATCGCTCAAAAGCGCCCAATGTTCGATGGAGTTTTGCAGCACTCCCGTATGAGCAATCGAAATATGTTCCGGTAATGCAGCAGTTTTCGAACGCCGCAAAAAGCTGTTAAGTAGCTCAATATTTTTTCCATTAAATGTTGCCGAACACGCAAGCGCCTGCACATCCTGCGGCAGCGCACTAAGAACGACCTGCAGTGCATCTCTGCTTTCCCGCGCAAGCTGCCGATCTGCTTCATCAATTACTACAGCTTCTATTTCCTGCAGCTTGAGTTTCTTTAGTCCGATTAAATCGGAAATGCGCGTCGGTGTTCCGATGATGACGGCAGGTTTTTCTTTTAAGCCGTCTATTTGCCGTTTTAGCGAACTGCCGCCGACACAGAGCAGTGTCTTAAAACATTTCGTATCAGTTCCTTGCAGTTGAGTTGCCGCTTCTTTAATTTGAGAGGCAAGCTCCACCGTAGGGCTTAAAATAAGAATACGCGGAGCGGTTGTCTTTTTCTCATCCTGCATCAGCCGAGTTAGAAGCGGCAGCAAAAAAGCAAAGGTTTTACCCGTGCCGGTTTCGGATTCAAAAAAGACGCTTTTACCTTCTAAGGCGAGCGGTATCACTTTTTCTTGAATAGGAGTCGGTTGTATAATCCCGCCGGCGGCAAGCGTTTCAACAAAAGGTTTGTACAGCGGCAAATCCAAAAAGTCAGTCATGTGGCAAGGATAGCATATTGTTACGGTAAATGCTATAATCGTGAAAATATCCAGCAGAGCAGTCTCACAAGATATTTTATATAACCCCGCAGAATAATCGAGGCTGTTCAACCAGAACTGAACCTCTTCGAGGTTCAGATAGTCTCACAGCCTCGATTATTCTGCGATTTTGATTTATTTATCTGGTGAGACTGCTCTAAGATACTTAAAAAAGAGGTTTCCTTTGAAAATAGGAATTGATACGCTCGGATGCGATCACGGCAGATCGGGAATCGGAGCCTACATTCTTTCATTAGTCCATAATTTGCCCAAAACCGAACACAGCATTCAGCTTTTCGGCCACGAATTGGATAAATATACCTATACGTCGGGTGTTGAAGGGGTTAAGTACACCTGCGTTTCCGTCGGAGATTCTGCTTTTGCGGAACAGACATGGCACAGCCTTTCTTTTAATGCTTTTGCCCGTAAGCAAAAATACGACATTGTTTTATTTCCGTCGGGAACAAAACTCCTCCCCATGCGTTTTGAAGTACCGGCAGTGCTTGTTATGCAGAATATCCTTACAGATAATGCTCAAGGATATTTAAAAAACTTATCGTCTTTTGTTTCCAAATTAACGCTTAAATCCGTCAAGGGAATCATCAGCCCCAGTAACTATATCAAGAACAATCTGCTTAAAAACGGCATTGCGGAAGATAAAATACGCGTTATCCATAACGGAATCGATACCGATCTATTTCACCCGCATAATCTGCAAGCACAGGAAGCTCTGATGATTAAGCCCTTTGCCATTCGGCGTCCGTATATCATTTATGCGTCACGGATTATTCATCCGGAAAAACGGCATATCGAGCTGATTAATGCTTTTTCCATCTTTAAGCAAAAAACAAAGGCGCCGCATCGGCTGGTGATTGCGGGTGCGGACGGCGAACAAGCGGAACAGGTGCATCAGGCTGTCCTTCGCTCTCCCTTTGCATCGGATATCTTACTCACCGGATATTTCCCGCATGAGAATCTTCCGTTGCTCTATTCTGCTGCCGACCTATGTGTGTTTCCGTCTCCCGTCGAAGGCGTCGGCTTGCCGGTAATCGAAGCGATGGCATGCGGTATTCCGACAGCCTGTGTCCGTGCAGGGGCATTGCCGGAAATTGCAGGCGACTGCACTCGTTATTTTGAACCCGATAAGCCGGAAGAGATTGCCTCTGTCATCGGCAGCCTCATCAACGATACCGCTGGTGCAAATAAAGAACGGCGACAAAAACTAATCGATGCCGGAATAGAATGGGTAAAGCAATACAGCTGGAAAAAGACAGCCGAAGAGACGCTTGCTTATTTGGAAACAATTAGATAATGACAGGGCAACCGCATTAAAAATATTTTTAGCGGTTGCCTTCCTTCTGTGCGAAATTTTGCTTAAAATTTCGCACATTTTTCCAGTAAATGGGTAAACGCATCAGGTAGAGTAGATAAAAACCGCGGAAAAATTGAGACTGTGAGACCATTTGAACCGCGAAGAGGTTCAACTCTGGTCGAATAGTTTCAATTTTTCCGCGGGGATATTAAAAAAGCGACCTGATGCGTTTACCCTGTGGAATGATAACCTTGACATATTCAAAGAAAATTCGATATACTTACGATCTATAGCTTTATTTTATGTGCATTGAGAAAAGTGTACTGGAGGAGAATAGTTGGCGGAGAATAAAGGTTTGCGGATTAATGAACAAATCCGTGTCCGCGAGGTTCGTTTAATTGATGATGCAGGGGAGCAAAAGGGCATTGTTTCCACCCTTGAAGCTCTTAGGATGGCTCAAGACGTTAATCTTGACCTCGTTGAAGTGGCTCCGCAAGCGGATCCTCCCGTTTGCAAGATCTTAGATTATGGAAAGTATCGTTTTGAATTGGAAAAAAAGCTCCGTGATTCCAAGAAAAAACAGAAGCTGCAAGTTCTCAAAGAAATTCGTATGCAGCCTAAGATAAATGACCATGATTTATCCTTTAAAGCACGGCATATACAAGATTTTCTTGATGACGGCGATAAAGTAAAAGTAACAATCCGCTTTCGGGGGCGGGAGTTAGCCCATACCGAGTTGGGGCTGGACGTATTAAATAACGTACTGGCAAAACTCGGCGGAGATTTAACGGTAGAAAAACCTCCGGCAATGGAAGGACGCACCATGTCGATGACATTGGCGCCCAAATCAAAGAAATAATTTACGAGGTGTACTATGCCTAAGATGAAGAGTAAGAGTGCCGCAGCAAAACGTTTTAAGTTTACCGGCAGTGGTAAAGTGAAGTACAAGCAAATGAATTTGCGTCATATTTTGACCAAGAAATCCCCGCAACGCAAACGCGATTTGCGCAAAGCCGGAATTTTAGCCGAAGCCGACAGTAAAAAAGTAAGAAAGCAGCTGCTTCCTTACGGCACCAATTAATTTTTGATTATTTAGGAGAATACAATGCCGAGATCGTTATGTTCAAATAAACGCATCCACAGACGCAAGAAGATTTTAAAGTTAGCAAAGGGATTCCGCGGACGCAGAGGTACAAACTATAAAGCGGCAAAAGACGCTGTTGTAAAAGCGCTTACTCATAGCTTTGAAGCACGCCGCGACCGCAAAGGCGATATGCGCCGCTTGTGGATCAGCAGAATCAATGCCGCCGTCCGTGCGGAAGGAATGAGCTATTCACGCTTTATCAACGGAATGGCAAAAGCGGGCATCACGTTAAACCGCAAAGCCTTATCCAATATGGCTATCGAAGATCCGGCCGCTTTTAAAAGCGTTGTCGAACAGTCAAAAAAAGCATTAGGAGCCTAACGTATGCTAAACCTCGATCAAATTAAACAGCTTGAAGCAAGAGTCTCTAAAGCAATTGAGCTTATGCAGACTCTTAAAGATGAGAACGATTTATTAAAGCTTGAACTGCACGACCGCCAACAGCGAATCGAAGAGTTGGAGAATATAGTTCTTGTCTTTAGAAACGACCAAGCAAAGATCGAGGAAGGCATCATCAATGCGCTCAATCACTTGAGCGCATTTGAAGACACCGTATATCAGGCGGCAAATTCCGCTGCTGCATCTGCCGTACACGAAACAGCTCCGGCAGCAAACGAATATCAGGACGTGCAGTCAACAGCATCAAGTTCTATTGAAACCGCTGCCCCTGAACAACCGTCCGCCGTACATCAAGAAGCTTCAGAAGCTCAATATCCGGCCGCTGCTGCCGAAACGGCACCACAGCTGGCTCCGCAAGAACCGGTAAATCATTCCAATCAACTGGATATTTTTTGACAATGGCCGAACGCAAAGGGCGGCTGCAAATCGATCTGTTAGGTACGTCATTTGCACTTGCAGCAGACCAGCCCGCTGAATATTTGCAAGCCATTTATAATCATTACAAAAAAGTCGTGTCGGAGGTTCAGCAAACCTCTGGCGTTAACGATTCACTGCGTGTTGCAATTATCGCCGGTATCTTGCTTTCGGATGAATTGAGCAAAGAACGGCTCAATCAGCAGGGAACGATTCCGCAAAACGAAACAGAGGTATTAATCGAGCAGTCAGCAAAAAAAATGATTGAAGATATCGATTCGATTATTTATTCGCTCACTCCGTCAAATGATGTGCAAGCATGACCCTCTTTGTCGATGCGGACTCCTGTCCGGTGCGTATCCGCGAAATTATTTGTAAAACGGCAAAGCGGCTGCAAGTTCCGGCAGTGTTTGCCGCTAATCGTCCCATCCCTATTCCGAAAAATTCTTATTGTACCTCGGTTATAACCGAAGCCGAAGATCAAGCAGCAGACATATATATTCTTGCTCATGCTGTGCAGGGCGACATGGTTATTACCCGTGATATTCCGCTTGCGAAACAGCTGGTCGATGCACACATCAAAGTTATTAACGACCGCGGTATTGTATATACTATCGAAAATATCGGCGAACGCTTATCTATCCGGAATTTTATGTATGAATTATCGGTAAACGGGCTTGCTCCGGAACGGACAAAAGCATTCGGTAAGAAAGAAATTATGGAATTTGCCCAATCGCTCGACCGGGAGACGCAGCGTCTTCTGAAAAACGTTCCTTGATAGCCTTAATCCTCGGTACAATTTCTAAGAAAGCATCGGTAATTTCGGGATCGAATTTTACGCCGCGCAGCCGCCGTATTTCTTCCAAAACTTTATCTTCAGTCCATTCTTCTTTATACACTCGTTTACAGGAAAGCGCATCGTAGACATCTGCAAGCGCGGTAATGCGTGCACCAAGCGGTATTTCTTCACCGATAAGCCCCTGTGCAGCGGTATTCGTGCGATTATATTTTACTATCGCGCCTGTCTCCTCCGAGATATGGCCGGGATAGCCGGTTCCGTCCCAGTTTTCGTGGTGCCGCAATGCAATATCCCTCGACATGGTATCAACCGCCGAATTGCCTGACAAAAACAGCTTTGAACCGCGCCATGTATGACTCTGCATAATTTGGTATTCTTCGGGTGTAAGTTTGCCGGGTTTTTTGAGTATCGAATCCGAAATCCCGATCTTTCCGACATCGTGCAGCATAGCGGCAATTTTGAGTGCATCGCGGAATTTTTCACGTTCATGCCGGTGGACATTATGGTTAAACGCCCAGCGGTCATAAATTTCTACTGCGTAGTTTGCAACGCGATGTACATGGAGTCCTGTTTCCCGCGGATCATGCAGCTCTGCCATCTGCACCATTCGGAGAATCATCTCACGAGTTAACGATGCATGCATGAGCGTTGCCGCAGCATTTGCCGCAAAATGAGAAAGGAACATTTCATCATCGGAAGTAAATGCGCGGATACGGCCGTGTATATCAAGCGCATTAATCATCTGTAACACACCCAATACATCGCCGGAAACGGCAATTAACGGTATCGTCAGCGTCGATACTGTTTTATAGCCTGTCGCTATATCACTGACAGTACCGAATTTATAATGCTTATCGGGAGAAATGGCATAAACATCAGGTTCATTGATCAGCTGTTTGGTAATCGCAGCGGAGCCCGCAATAGTCGTGTCATTGATTGGGAACGAAAAAATGTGAAACGGAAGTTTCCCTCCGGGTTTTAATCGTTTTTGCAGCGTTGCGTTTTGCGCATAGTGAATAACCAGCTGCTTTCCCTCAACCAGATAAATGGAACCTGCATCGGCATTCAGCGCCTGTCGCGCTTCAGTTAATATCATTTCCAGTAAAATATCTTTATCGCGAATACTGTACAATCGGGAAGTGGTCTGCATTATATCAAACAGAATTTCTTCCCGTGTCCTGACTGTCGGCATCGTATTCATACTATTTCCTTTCTACATTACAGTTAACAATATGCGGAGACTGATAATATCATCTAAAATGCGATGTGACAATACGGACGGACACCCTGTAACATTCGTAAAATTATGATACACTGAAAGGAACTCTAAGCGATGTTTCGATGGTTTAGAGGAATCCACTCTTTCCACTCAGGAGGAACAATTATGACTATAGAAAACATTCAACCCAAAGAAGTATTCCGTTGGTTTGCCGAGATTTCGGCTGTACCGCGCGGTTCACACAATGAAAAAGCCATCAGCGATTTTTTAGTACGCTTTGCAAAAGAACGTTCTCTTGAAGTGTATCAAGATGAGGCGCTCAACGTCATTATCAAAAAGCCCGGGACGGCCGGATACGAAAAATCCCCTACGGTTATATTGCAGGGACACATGGATATGGTCTGCGAAAAAACAGCCGATTCAAATCACGATTTTCTTAAAGATCCGATCAAGCTGATTGTGGACGGTGACAATCTCCATGCCGACCGCACAACACTCGGCGGCGACGATGGCATCGCGATCGCTTATGCATTGGCAATTCTCGATTCCAAGTCGATTGCACACCCGCCGCTTGAGGTCTTAATTACCACAACCGAAGAAGTCGGTATGGATGGGGCACGAGCGTTAAAAGCCGATCATTTACAGGGGAGAATTCTTTTCAATATCGATTCCGAGGAGGAAGGGGTCTTTTTAGTCAGCTGCGCAGGCGGCGCGAATACCCATGTCGATTTTAAGATCGAAACGGAACCATTGAAGGGACAGGCGCTCTCAATCAAAGTTGACGGACTGCTCGGCGGGCATTCCGGTATGGAGATTATTAAACAACGTGCAAACGCCATCAAACTACTGGGACGGATTTTGTCCGCAGTAAAGGCGGAGCAGTCCGTGCATATCGTGTCGATTTCGGGCGGCTCGAAGCATAACGCCATTGCAAAAGAAGCGCAGGCGATTATCACCGTCGAGGATGCAGCCCGCGTACAGACAGCGATTGCAAAACTTGCTGAAGCAATCAAAGCGGAATACCGTGTTGCCGACAAAGATATCCGCATTGTAGCCGAAGCAGCGACGGCGCTGCCTAAGATGATGTATAACGGTACCGTCAGCTCCGGTATCATAGACTTTATGACGGTGGTGCCTGACGGGGTACAATACATGAGTATGGATATCCCCGGATTGGTGCAAACCAGCTTGAATAACGGCATTCTTGCCCTTGACGGAGAAACTCTGAAGTTTACGATTTCGGTGCGCAGCTCGGTGAAGAGCGAACTGGATGAAATTGTACAAGTGCTGCGGCTCTGCGCCGAGCGTACCGGCGGTATCTTTAACAAGGTATCGGAGTACCCCGCGTGGGAGTATTCGCCGCAGTCTCATGCCCGGGACGTTGCCGTAAAAACATACAAAGACCTTACCGGGAAAGAGCCGGTTGTTTCCGCCGTTCACGCAGGACTCGAATGCGGTCTCATCAAAAAGACCATCCCCGATATCGATGCCCTCAGCTTCGGCCCGAATTTATACGATGTGCATACCCCGAATGAGCATTTGAGTATTTCCTCAGCCGAGCGGATGTGGAAGTTTATCGTTAAACTTCTGGAAAACATGCGGTAAGAAATACAACCCAATAGTTTACGCAGGAAAGCATCGGAAATGGGTAAATCTTACTCGATGCTTCCCTGCGTTCTTTATGTATCAGCCATTTTATGTTAATTAACCGCTAAGTTCACAGAGTGGGCAACAGAGCCGGAATTTTATGACAAACTCGTTACGCTTCCGTCTTACTTATTATCCGTTTTTCAGTTCTATTAAAAATATTTATAAATAGATAAAAAATAATTATATTCTTGCGGGCGCCGATAATATATGATACGATATATTAAGATTGTTAATTGGAGGTGCTTGTTGTATGGAAGCATTTTTACAAAATCTTACTCATGTGTTTGGAAGTATTAACGGTTTTGTATGGGGTCCCTACTTCCTTATTCCCTTGCTCTGCGGAACAGGGATGTTTTTTACACTCCGACTCAAAGGGGTGCAATTTTCAAAGTTCGGCGCCGGATGGAGCAGGTTGTTCAGTAATTTCTCTTTAAAGGGAGAAAAAGCGGGAAAGCACGGTATGAGTTCTTTCCAAGCCGTAGCAACGGCCATTGCAGCACAAGTCGGTACCGGAAATCTTGTCGGTGCAATGACTGCTTTGATTATGGGCGGACCGGGCGCAATCTTTTGGATGTGGCTCGCCGCATTAGCGGGGATGGCGACGAACTTTGCCGAAGCCTGTATCGCGCAAGTATACAAGACAAAAGATAATTCGGGGCAAACCGTCGGCGGCCCTGCGTATTATATTTCTCGCGGTTTGGGGAATACGGGCTTTTCAAAATTCCTTGCAGCGTTCTTTTCCGTTGCAATTATCCTTGCACTCGGTTTTATGGGAAATATGGTTCAAGCGAACTCAATTTCCGATGCGTTCTTAAACGCCTTTTCTCTGCCGACGTGGGTAACCGGTATCGGCCTTGCGATTATTGCCGGTATTATCTTCATGGGCGGTGTAAAGCGTATTGCTTCCGTTACCGAAAAAGTTGTGCCGTTAATGGCGATTGTTTATATTATTGTCGGGATTATCGTTATTATAATGAATGCGCCCAATATTCCGGCAATGTTCGCGATGATCTTTAAAGGCGCCTTTAACCCGCGCTCAGTTTGGGGAGGAGCTTTGGGATTCGGTATAGGGCGTGCCGCTCGTTACGGTATTGCCCGCGGTCTTTTTTCCAATGAAGCCGGTATGGGTTCGACGCCGCATGCTCACGCGGTTGCTAATGTCGATAACCCGGTTGAGCAAGGTGTATTGGGAATTATCGCGGTATTTATCGATACCTTTGTTGTTTTGAATATTACTGTTTTTACGGTGCTCAGCTCCGGAATTATCAAATTTGAAAACGGACAGCCGGTAATGAAAGGTATTCAGTTGGTTCAGGAGGCTTTCTCACAGCATCTCTTCGGACATACCTTCGGCTACCTCTTCATTGCAATCTGTTTGTTCTTTTTCGCATTCTCCACGATTATCGGGTGGTACTATTTCGGTGAAACCAATATCCGGTATCTATTCGGTTCAAAAGGATTAATGCCTTATAAGCTGCTGGTTGTAATATTTATCTTCTTAGGCAGCTTGCTGAAAATCGATTTGGTATGGGAACTGGTAGACTTCTTTAACGGCATTATGGTTATCCCGAATCTTAT
Organism: Treponema sp. OMZ 838; assembly: GCF_000775995.1. Lineage (NCBI taxonomy): Bacteria > Pseudomonadati > Spirochaetota > Spirochaetia > Treponematales > Treponemataceae > Treponema > Treponema sp. OMZ 838. The sequence continues at coordinate 852,932 of NZ_CP009227.1, forward strand.
CAGCTTGTTGTTACTAAGCGGTACCGTCGCAGCTGTCCTGCGCGATTACAATGCGGGTAAGCCGTATGACGTCAATAATTATATCAGAAAGTAGTAACTGGACATCTCTAAAAACTCAGTTAGACTTTTAGAAGATGCCATCTGTTAAAACCAGTCTTTCCGTAAGCCTTTTGAAAATAGACAGTGTAGATACGAGGCGCGAGCACAAATTAACCGCAGGCGTATCTTTGATACGTTGAGGATTAATTTGTGCGCAGCAACGAAGTAGATGCACTGTATATTTTCAAAAGGTGTATACCTTGCAAAAACCAGCAATAAGCAATATCATTATACTTTAATGTTCAATGTATGAACCGCATAGGAGTAATGTATGGCACATAAAGTTCGGATTTCCGATCTGGTATTAAGAGATGCGCATCAGTCTTTACACGCAACGCGCATGACAACGGCAGATATGCTGCCTATTTGCAGCAAGCTTGACAGCGTCGGGTATTGGAGCCTGGAAGCATGGGGCGGAGCGACGTTCGATTCATGTATCCGTTTTTTAAATGAAGATCCGTGGGAGCGGCTGCGCTCTTTGCATAAGGCTTTGCCGAATACTCCCATTATGATGTTGCTGCGCGGACAAAACTTATTGGGTTACCGGCACTATGCCGATGATGTCGTCGATGCGTTTGTAAAAGCTGCTGCCGATAACGGCGTCGGTGTATTCCGTATCTTTGATGCGCTTAATGACCCGCGCAATCTTAAACGTGCGGCGGATGCAGCAAAGAAAACCGGCAAGCATGTCCAAATGGCGATCTCCTTTGCGACGACTCCGTATCATACTATCGAAAAATATGCAGAACTGGCAAAAACGTATACGGAATTCGGTGCCGATTCCATCTGTATTAAAGATATGGCAGGGCTTTTAAAGCCGATGGAAGCATTCGATTTAGTAACGGCTATCAAAAAAAAGACGAGTATCCCGATTAATATTCATACCCATTCAACGACAGGACTCTCCGTAGCGACACTGCTTAAAGCGGCAGAAGCGGGAGCTGATATTTTGGACACTGCGATTTCGTCGATGTCGATGGGGACATCCCACAGTCCGACCGAAACTATGGTAGAAATTTTCCGCGGTACCGAAATGGATACCGGTTTGGATATTAACCTACTCCTTGAAATTGCCGCTTACTTCCGTGAAGTGCGCAAGCATTACGCTCAGTTTGAATCGAGCTTCCTCGGCGCAGATACCCGTATCCTCGTGTCGCAGGTACCGGGCGGTATGCTTTCCAACCTCGAAAACCAGCTGCGCGACCTTAAAGCTTCCGACAAAATGGATGCGGTATTAAAAGAGATCCCGATTGTTCAAAAGGACTGCGGCTATATTCCGCTTGTTACTCCGACCAGCCAGATTGTCGGTACTCAGTCGGTATTCAATGTCTTGTTCGGCCGGTATAAAAAACTGACCGCAGAGACCCGCGATCTGCTCATCGGCCGGTATGGTAAAACCCCTGCTCCGTGCAATGAAGAACTGGTAAAAATTGCTTTGGCAGAAGCAAAAGTAGAAGCCCCTGTAACAGCGCGTCCTGCCGACCTCATTCCCAATGAGCTGGATAAAATAAAAGCCGAAGCAAAAGAAAACGGAGCAGGCAATTCCATCGAAGATGTTTTGACTTACGCGATGTTCCCCAAGGTTGCGCCCAAATTCTTTAAAGAGCGCAGTAAAGGCCCTGTTGTGTTTACGGCGCCGGCGGCGGAGAAAAAAGCTGCGGGTACTGCAAACGGCAGCGGCTCATATACGGTAACGGTAAACGGAACCGATTATGCGGTTTCTTCATCTAACGGCACATTCACCGTAAACGGTACTGCATACGCGGTGAGTGTAAAAGAGAATGCATCCGCCGCATCTACGCAAAAAACGGCTGCCGCAGCTTCGGCATCAACCACATCAGCAGCTCCTGCCGCAGCGCAAGCAGCACCGGCCTCCAAGTCGACAGCACAACATTCCGCTGCTCAGACTGCTTCTAAACCTGCTGCGGCATCTTCATCAACAGCAAGCGACAGTGGTGCAAAGCTGCTCGCTCCGGTAACCGGTACCCTGCTCCGCTACACTGTTGCGGAAGGTGCACAGGTGAGCGAAGGGCAAACGGTTATCATGCTCGAATCGATGAAGATGGAGTTGGAAATCAATGCGCATAAGGCGGGCGTTATTCACTTTACGGCTACAGCCGGTGCACAGATTGCAGAAGGCGACTCACTCGCAGAAATCCGTTAACAGCCGCTCCGCCGGTATCGCGTATCTATGCTAGTACTAAAAAAAATATGCTGCAGATGTTGTTTGACGGCTGCAGCTGTTTTCTTTTTTATCATCTCCGCTTTATTTGTGCAGCCTTTTGCCGCCTTGGCACAAGCAGCGTCAACATCAGCGCAGAACGGCAGCTCTCCCGAACATATCGGCAAGAGAGCCGCACAGCTCTGCAATCTTGCCATATCAACAGTAGCTTCCGAACATACGGCATCATCTCAAAATGAGGAAGCCCTACGTGCCGTTGTTTCTCAGCTTTCGCTTGAAGAAAAAGCAGCGCAAGTACTGATGGTCAATATCGCAGGGCGCAAAACAGCGGATGCAAAAAGCATCACATCGTTTAAAGGAACCGTTCCGGGCGCCGTGCTTTTGTTCGGATATAATATCGCGGACACCCCCCAAGCGGTTACAGACTTTTTGGAATCGGCCGTACAAGGCTTTCAAGACACAGCGCGCCGTTCAGGTCATACTTTTATCCCGCCGCTTTTCGCGCTCGATAACGAAGGCGGTACCGTGTACCGAACCCGCCGCATCACCGCCCCGCTGCCCGCTGCAGAGGAAATCGGCAAGCGTTTTTCCGTCGAGGAAACGGAGGAGCTCTATCGGTTATTGGGTCAACAAATGCGGGAACTAGGTCTCCATCTTAATCTGGCGCCGGTTGCGGAAGCAGGAACGGAAGATGTTGCAACGGCGCTCGGTACGCGGACATTCAGCCCGGAACCCGAACAAGCGGGGCAATACGCCGCCGCCGCAGTGCGGGGTATGCAGGGCACCGGCATTCTTGCGGCGGTCAAACACTTTCCCGGCAACGGCGCCGCAGATTTACACAAAGGCGCTGCTGAATTAACCGTTGACTATGACACCTTCCTCAGCCGCTATTGCTCAGTATTCCGGCCTTCAATTACAGACGGTACGGCAGCGGTGCTCATTTCTCATATTATGGTACCGGCAATTGAAGCAGTGCCGTTCTGCTTTTCCGCAAAAGGAATTGCACTGCTCCGTAATAAATTGAGCTTTTCCGGCCTTATCATCACAGACGACATTGCAATGCAGGCATTAAACCGGAACGGCGCATCGCCTGAAGAAAATGCTGTACGTGCAATCGCTGCCGGCTGTGATATGGTTATGTGTTCGCTGTCGAAAATCTATCCGTTGATTACAGCCATTGCCGAAAAAGCCCGCACCGATACTGCGTTTGCAAAGCGGCTTGACGAAGCAGTGCTTCACGTTTTAACTGCCAAGCAAAAAGTGAAACTCATCGATACAAGCAAGCCCATTGCTGCCGACAACTTCTCTATACCGCATACACCGGATTGGGAAAAATTCCGGCACGCAAAAGAAGCTGCCTCCGTATACGAAAAGGCAATTCGTTAAAAACTCATTTTATCCGATATGGAGAATAGCCTGAAGATGCTTGTGAAGCAATGTCTTTGTAGTCGTCAAAATGCGGAATATAAACACCGATATCGGAATCTTTTCGTTTATTTTGTTCAGTAAACCACTCATATAAGAAAATCTTTCCATTTGTTTGCATAATACCAATCGGATCAAATTCATAAAATTTTTTATTAGGAAATTTTTCCTTTACATAAGGGTGCTTTTCAAGCGCAACCCAATCCCGAGGGACGCTGTTTCCCAAAATTTTATCAAATCTACTTGGAAGTGCATAGTAAAAGAGAAGACCTGTATGCATATCCAGCGCGAAAAGATACACATCAAGCCATGGTAACAAGGTTTTCCCCGTAAAACGATAAAAACAAAACCTCTTTAGGAAATTTACGGTACCTTCATCTTGCGCATAGTATGCAGAGTCAAGCGGATGCATATTTTTGTATCTATAATAGCGAACATGCTTTATCATATTAAATTGGTAGGGAGAAACAACCTCATCCTCACTCCCTGACACCCAACAATTATCTTCTTTTAATTGCCATTCGCCTTTTTCAAACCAATACAACGGGATATTGGCGGAACTAACATACATTTTTAAAATAAGTCGGTCATATTCTTGCTCAGAAAAAGGCGAGCTTCGAGAAACATCTCCAAATAAATTTTTTTTCTGATGTTCTGCTGCTTCCTCTGTTGAATTGCTAGACATTTTTGATTCAGCACTATAGAGAGGAAGAAATACCACTGCAATATAAACGAACAGAAGAGCAAAGCATAATGAATGTTTATTATATAACATAATATGTATGGTTGTGCTATTTCTTGACTTTGTCAAGTGATCTGCACATCGCATATTACTGGTAAATACATCAAACAACATCCAATAAGTTTACCCTGACATTTTTTTAATAGATTTGACGAAAAGTCAAAATTTTTTTATATTACCTCTAGAAAATAGGAATAAATCCTATAACTATAAAGCATTTCTTTAATGTATTAAAGAAAAAGGAGGAACTATGACAGTTACTGTTGATGAAAAAGCAAGAGCCTTTCTTGCAAAACACAATGAAACCAGCGTGTATACCTACTTAGGCGGATGCCGCACGTGAGGAGGCGTCGTACCTCAACCGGCCGTGTTTGCCGGTTCGCCTGATTCGCTCGATAACTACGATACCTTTAACACCGATGGTATTACCGTCTATGTACGCAAGGGTACCCAAACCGAAAATGGCACACTGACTGTTACAGTGGTTAAGATGCTGTGGATGGATTCTTTAGCGGTAGAAGGGATGGCATATTAGCCATAGAAGTTATCCCCGCAGGATGAACGCCTCCGGCAATCGATTTTCAATCTATTTTGAAAATCGATTGTTGGGGTTACCGAAATGAGCTTCCCCTCCTTTTTATCTATTTCAAGATGTTTATCGTCTTTGCAAATATAAACTGTTTCTTTTTTATATGAACCGTCTCTATTCTTAAACGGAAGAAAATAAGCTGAAAGCCTGCAATAATTTATAAATATTATCAGGGAGCTCAGTTTTGCCCAACACTGTGAGTTCCGTGATACCGGCGTCTGATTTATAGACATTGTATATGAAAAGCGATAAAATACCGGCTATTAGGATAGCGGTGTTATATACGGGTTTTATAATCCTATTTTTATAGATAATATACTATCTATTATGCCGGTCTATCCTAATAGAGGAGTTTTTATGAAGGTTGTTATTGCCGGCTCAGGTGCTATGGGCTGCAGTTTCGGTTTTATGCTGCAAAAAAGCGGTAATGATGTAACACTGCTGGACGGTTGGCAGGATAATATCGATGCAATTAGAAAAAACGGTTTGCACTTGCAAGACGGTACTGCGGAACTATCGACAAAGATCGATGTTTATAAACCGGAAGAGTTTAAGGGCACTGCCGATTTTGTTATCGTGTTTACAAAATCGATGCAGTTGGAACATATGCTGAGTAGTATTAAACATGTTCTGCGAGATGATACAAAAATCCTCTGTCTTTTGAATGGACTCGGTCATACTGAAACACTGAAAAAGTTTATCGCTCCTAAAAATATTTTTATGGGTGTTACGGTAGTAACTGCCGGTATGAAGGGGCCGGGAAGTGCAGTGTTGTCAAGTCATGGAAAAACAGAAATTCAGAATATTGTACCGGAAGGTAAAGCCGGTGCGAAGGTCATTGTAGAAGCGCTCAATAAAGCAACAATGCCTGCAGTTTATTCCGATAATATTTTATGGTCTATTTGGCGGAAGGCAGCACTCAATGGAGCAATGAACAGCACCTGCACAATTATGGAATGCAATATGCTGGAGCTTGGCAGTATCGTAGGTTGTAAAGATATGATGCGCTGTATCATCTCTGAATTTGCCGCAATAGCAAAAACACAAGGGGTTACATTGGATATCGACTCCGTAACTGACTACGTTTACGGGTTTACGCAGCCGGACTTTGTCGGGGCAAAGCACTATCCTTCGATGCACCAGGATCTGATCAAAAATCACCGTTTAACCGAAATTGATTTCTTAAATGGTTATATTTCCCGTAAAGGTAAAGAACTGCATATCCCTACACCGTATTGTGATCTTATTACCACCTTTGTACACGGCAAAGAGAAATTATTCGGGTTATAAAAGGGCAATGGGAGTATCATTTTGGGGTACTCCCGTATTTGATAGTATAAGGATATAAGATCGAGAACATTATGGCTGAACAAACAAAGAAAATTACGGTTAAATTTTTTATTAATACGCTTTTAAATGGCATGGCTGCAGGAATTGTTGTTGCCCTTATTGCTAACGCTGTTTTAGGACAGATATTTAAGGCGCTGGCGCCATACGGTACCATATTCGGTATACTGTACCAGTCTGTTGCAGATGTGCAATATTTGGTGTCTGCGGTGATCGGCTTTATTGTCGGTATACAGCTCGGTTTTGTGCCGATTAAGGCTTCTATGATCGGGCTTGCCGGTTTTATCGCGTCTGGAGCAGTACGCCATGTAGACGGTATTGTTAAACTTGCCGGTATCGGCGACTTAATCAATGTGATGATTATTGTTGCACTGGCAGCCCTTGTTACGCTGTGGTTGGGTAACAAGCTCGGCTCGCTTACGATTATTGTGCAGCCGATTATTGTCGCAGGCGGGTTGGGGGCATTGGGACTCTTTATCTTGCCGTATGTAGCAGAAGTAAGCGCTGCAATCGGCCGCGGTATTAACTCGTTTACCGTGCTGCAGCCGGTACTGATGTGTATTCTTATTGCCGCATCTTTCTCTATTGTCATTATCTCACCTATTTCGACGGTGGCAATCGGTATTGCGATTGGACTTGCAGGGTTGGCATCCGGGGCTGCAAACTTGGGGGTTGCTGCTTGTACTGCCGTACTTATTGTAGGATCGTGGCGTGTAAATAAGGCTGGAATTACCGCAGCTATTGCCCTCGGCGGTATGAAGCTGATGATTCCAAACCTTGTGCGTTACCCTATTATGGCATTGCCGGTTGTATTAACGGCCGCTGCATCAGGGATCGCAGGGCGTTTCCTAGGTATTATGGGCGATAAGGTGAGTGCCGGCTTTGGTATTGCAGGGCTTGTCGGTCCGATTAAGGCATACGAGCTATTAAGCGGATCACCTGCTGTGCGGATTGGTGCATTGCTGATTGCATACTTAGTTGTACCGTTCGGCTGTGCTTTGCTGCTGCATATTTTGTTTACAAAAATAATTAAACTCTATAAGCCGGAAATTTATAAATCCGAAGCGGTGTAGGTATTTAACGTCATGTATGGCAACTGTATCGGATATTTCCGGTGCAGTTGCCGTATTAAGACGGAATATCTTTATGTAAGAATATCATATCATGAGAATCAACAACCCCGACGCAGAGCGTTACCGAAAAACGGCAGGTATTAAACCGCACGAATAAAAGCAAAATAAAATATCGCAGTAAAGAAATAGAAAACTGCAATAATATAAAAAAATAAAGAAGAAGGCATAAATGCGGAGGCGGCAGCACCGGCTGCGAAACATATAATGCCGGACAGATAGTGTACACTGCGTCGCAGTTCTTGCCTTTTTCCACGGATAACTTTCCCCATCGCGAGTCCCGCATCCGTTAAATAGCCGCTAAAATGCGAAGTTCGTATTAAAATTCCGTCATAAGGAATGAACATACCGTTTTGTATACCGAGTATCACACAAGTTATGGAAAGGACAATACGTAGTGGAGGTCCTATAACGGCTATTGCAAAAAAGACTGTTGAAAAAACCAATAAAAGAATGCCGTAGCGTTTTGAAAATGTACAATCACTCTTGTGAAAAAGCATACCGGAGATGCATGCGCCGATATAAAAAGAAAGAATAAGCAATAAAAATGCTGCTGCCTCCGCAATCGCTCCTTTGGAAAGGGTCAGCGCTACACGAGTAATAGTACCGGTATGATGGCTGACTGCCGTACCGGCTATAATAAAAAATACGCCGTTCAGAAACCCTGCGATAAAGGTTAGCAGATGTATTAATATCGTTAGAATAAGTTTATGTCTTTTACTCACGCGAATACTATAATCCGATTTCGATAAAAAAGCTATGTGATTTATTCATACAAAGGCTTTAATACCTGCCGTTTTCGCTCTGTGACGGGGTTTGTTGATTATCCGAAAAGTGATATAGTACATCTTCATCAGGAGGTATTCGTATGAATTTACAAACATGTATGGAACAGCGCCGGAGCGTGCGCAAATATACAAATCAGCCTGTACCGCGTGAACTGGTACGGGAAATTATTCAGGCGGCGATTCTGGCTCCTTCGTGGAAAAATTCTCAAGTTTCGCGCTATTATGTAGCGGAAGGTAATGCCGAAAAAGAGCTTGCAAAATGTCTTGCGGATTTTAATCGGCAGAGTGTGAAAAACGCGCCGGTCTTGCTTGTGTCTACAGTGGTCAATAAGCGTTCGGGCTTTACACGGGACGGTGAATATGAAACGCACCTTAAAGACGGCTTTCAATATTACGACCATGGAATGCAGGCGATGAACCTCTGCCTTAAAGCGCATGAGTTGGGGCTTGCAACACTTATTATGGGAATTTACGATGAGGCGGCAATCAGAAAGTTTTTTAATATTGATGAAAATCAAATCATCGTTGCAGTTATTGCCGTAGGTTATGCTGCCGAAGAGCCGCCGATGCCGAAACGGAAAACCGTGGACGATATTACGGTTTTCAAAGAATAGGGCATCTCTAAAAACTCGGTTAGATTTTTAGAGGTTTCCAATAAGGCACTAAAAGTATTAAAGCTACAAGCAGTTCTTAATGGCAGAGGTGACAGTGATTATCCTTGAAGTACAGGACATCTGTAAATATTACGGCGCAGGAAAGAAGCGGCAAACCGGCTGCGAACACATCAGTTTTATCGCTGAGGCTGGAGGTATCTACTCCTTGCTCGGATTAAACGGAGCGGGAAAAAGTACGGTATTGAACAGCATCAGCGGGTACCGCCTGCCCTCTTCCGGAGACGTATCGATTTGCGGATACTCCATTTTGAACGAACCGATCGAGGCTAAACGGAATATTGGGATTTTGTATGAGCAAAACCCGCTCTATGATTCGATGACGGTGCGGGAGTTCTTGCTTTTTACGCTGCAAATGCGCGGTTTCGGTAACGGCGTACAGCAAGACCTGCTTGACGAGGCGGTTGAGTTTACCGATCTGCAAGAGGTATACACCAAACGGATTAAAGAGCTGTCGAAGGGGTACCGGCAGCGGGTAGGGCTTGCGCAAGCGATTATCCATCATCCCCGCCTCGTCCTCTTGGACGAACCCGCATCCGGCCTTGATCCGTTCCAGCTGAAAGACTTTGAAAAAAAGATACTCGCGCTATCCACGTATGCCGCGGTCATCCTGTGCACCCATCAGCTTGAACTTGCCGGACGGATATGCTCGCAGCATATTCTGCTCCACAAGGGACGGCAGATTGCCGGAGGAACACGGGCGGAACTCGCCGATCGTTTATACGAGGACTTCGGCATTGAAGAAGATGCTGCTTCCGATACGCTTTTATTCAAGACCTTTGAACAGTACGCCGGAGTTACCACCCGCGAGTTCCGTGAATCCGCCGTTTCCGAATCCGGTAAGCGGGGGCGGCGATGAATCGATTCCCGGCGTTTAAGGCGCTTTTTAACAAGGAACTACATACCCTCATATACAGCCCCGCGCTCTATGCGGCGGCGCTCGTGCTTTACCTCGGAGCGGCACTCCCGTTCGTGGGTTCAGGCTACTGGTTTTCGGCGGGGCTGTCGGACTTCCGCGCCTTTTTCCTCAATCTGCCGTTCCTGTTCTGTATTGTCATTCCTCTGCTTGCGATGAACAGCTGGGCTGATGAAAAAAAGCACGGCACCGACCGCCTCCTTGCCGCCTATCCGGTGGATAAGCGCCTGCTTGCCGCGGCAAAATATGCAGCCCTGCTCGTCTGTTTTGCAGGAGCCGCCACGCTTACGATGGTTATTCCGCTTTCGGTTATTCCGCTTGTCTATTTTGACTTTTTTCCGTTTTTTCTTTCGTATTGCGCTGTCCTCTTTTTCGGCGCAGCCTTTACCGCATGGTCGCTCGCACTTTCAAACATCTCTGCGCACACCGCCGTCAGCTTTTTACTCAGCTTTTTTACCGGTATCTTTTTTACCGCAAGCCATGTCCTTGCTCAAGTAATCCCGCTCCCGTCAGCCATTGTAAAAATACTGCGCTATTGCTCTTTTACGCTTCATTTTGAATCGGCTGCGCGCGGGATTTTCGACACTCGTGATTTCTTCTTCTATATATTGCTCATCGTTGCGGCGCAGGGGCTTTCGGTCTTTTTACTGTACGTTCAGGAGGAAAGCCGATGAAAACAAAACCGATAAACATAAAAATGCGCAGCGTAAAAGAGTACCGTATTCAAGCCCTGCTGTTGGGTGCCATTGTAGTAACGGCAGCGCTGCTCTCACAGCGGCTCTATGCTCGGCTTGATATGACGCAACAGCACACCTATTCACTTTCAGCCTATACCCGATCGATACTGAACAGCCTTGAAGGGACGGTAACAATCACGTGGTTCCGCTCGTATAATATTGACGGGTTCCTGCCGTCGCTGCAATATGTTGAAGATATCCTCGCAGAATATCAACGTACTGCGGACGGACGCTGCCTCGTGCTATACAAGGATACGGAGAAGTTTTCCCCGCAACAGCTGAATCAGCTCGGTATTGTCGCTCGGCAAATTGAGCGGAACAGCAATAATATGCAGGTACTGCAAAACCTCTATTCGGGATTACTGTGCGAATACCGCGGGGAGAGCCGCGTTATTCCGTTCCTCTCCGATATCTACACCCTTGAAGCTGATATTGCGCGTTTTATTTCCGAGATGAATCAGGATGCGCAGGGGAGAAAACTCGACCGCTCCGTTTATGTTGCGCTTCCTGAAGGCAGCGCAGAAAACGGCGTAACGGGTAATTATAAATATGTGTTGCCGTGGCTTGAGTATGCGGGTTTTGTACCGATTACGTTGACCAAACCCTACCCTGAGCTGCACCCTGAAATTCCGCTATTGGTAATCGGCTCTTCCTATTTTGATGCCGATATGCTGACGGCTGTTGATACCTTCATTAACAGGCACGGTTCCGCTGTCTTTTTTGTGTCCGCAAACACCGTGGATATCGGCGGCAGCTGGGAGGCAACACCCAAAAAGGATGACGGGCTGCTTGAACTGCTCGCCCGCTCAGGTTTTGCGGTGCAGGCTAATCTTGTGATGGATCCCGTAAACTTCCGCATGACATTACCGGCCGCCGACGGTACTCGGTACGAGCATATCAACTATCCGTTTTGGGTTCAGGTATTCCGGCAGGAGGCGGAAGCGATGCCTCCGCTGCTATCTGCAGCAAAGCCCGTGCAGTTTTTCTGGCCGTCGGAGGTTATTTGTACCGCCGCGCAGGGAAAGACGCCGCTTCCGGTGCTTGTTTCAAGCAACAGGTCGGCGCTGCAATTGCCGCCGTATAACACCGACCCGCACGGAACTCAGCTTGCCGCAGCCGCGAACGGCGAACACACAGCCTATCCGCTGGCAGCCTTCAGCGAACGGGGCGTCAATGAGGTGAGCGGTATCAGCGGCGCAGACAATGCGCGGCTCTTGGTGGTTGCGGATGAGTATTGCGTGAGTTCCGCCGTAGAATACACAAATTCCGATGCGAATTTGGACTTTATGGTGAATACCGTGTACTGGATTGCGCGGCAGGATGCGCTTTTGCAGCTGAAAAATAAACAGCCTGCGGTTTTGCCTTTCCGCTACTTTGAAAGCGATGCGGCGTTTAACCGCATTATCGCCGCCGCCCGTATCTTTAACCTTGTGCTGGTACCCATGCTGATTATCGGTGCAGGCGCCGCGCTATACATCCTCCGGCGGAGGAACCGCGCGTGAAAAAAGAAACAAAGGTTCTGTTTATCACCCTCTGCGTGCTGCTCTGCTGCTATGTGCTGAGTTTTTTACACCGGCCTTCCCGGGCGGGTGTTTTTTCGAGCAGCTTGATGCATGAACAGGATATCCGCGCGGTTGCGGAAATCCGGTTTTCTATTCCGACAAGGGCTGAACCGGTAGAGATGGGCGAAATGACACTGATTAAAGACGGCGTCCGTTTTTATCTCCGCACCGGAAACGGCAGCTATCCGGTCAGGCAGGAAATTATCGATCGTTTCTTTTCGCTGCTCGGCGCCGGACGCTCCTTTCTCCCCATATCGGCACGCCCGCAGGATTATCCCGATTACCAAATCGATGACGGACACGCTTCGCGTATTGTCTTTGTGCGGAAGGATAAAACCATCCTTTCTGAGCTCTTTTTCGGGATGACCGATACGGCCGGCGCCGGTCAATATGTACGGACGGGAACAAGCGTCAAGGTGTTTTTAATCGATAATGCGTTTGAACCTTTTTTAACGGTCGCCGCTCCCTTCTGGCTCGATTTACAGATATACGCGGCGCTTTTCCGCAGCACAGGCATCCAAGGTTTGGAGTACGGAAATCACAGCGTAATCAGGACGGAAGCGAACGGCGATGCGTTCCGTGCATTGGAAAGCTTTTTAGAAAAATTCTCCTGTATCGATATATACAGCGCGCCGCCATTGCAAAGTCCTCAAACGGTACGGGTGCGTTTAGCGTTCGGTAACGGCACGGAACTGCGCTTTTCGTTTACCCCCCTGCAAAGCGGCGACTATGTATTCTTCGACAGCCGCAGCTCAAATGCCTACCTTATCAGCGGATATACCTGCGAACAGCTGCTCCGGCATATCGATGCGATATGTAATTCGTAATGGGGATAGAAACTAAGGATTGGGTAAAACGCCGTTATGGTGGAGTTCCTCTAAAGGGAAACACTCATGTATATGACGGTGCGGGTATACACGGCAGGTTTTCTACACCGCTGTTCCAGCTGCTGAATGATTTTTTCGAGGGCACCTTCCTCCGAACCAAAAGCCTTGCGGATTGCCGTGCCGTATTCGGATTCTGCCGAGAACCATCGACCGAGTTCCGCCTGCGTTACCAGCCGCTTCTCCTGATAGTCTACTTTTTTTAAGAGTTGTACGCGGTACCCCGCTTTTTCGGCGATGTTCGCAATGGTGTTTTCCGTCCATGCGGTACGTGTATTTCGGCTGTCGGAAAAAAATGCGGCTTCGGCAGCCGCAAAACGATTTACGGATTCGTCAGACGGGAGCAGTGCCGACAGCCGGAGTCCCTGTTGCGGAAGCGCGAATGCGAAGAGGATACGCGCACCGGCGGTATGCTCTTGCGCGATACGGGAAAAGAAAGCGATAAAACCGTCCGCAGTCGCAGCGGGGTTATACGAAAGCACAACATCAAACGCCAGCTCGGGAAAAAGCGTTCTATCCTCTGACGCAGCGGATGGGGTTTCATCGAGCTGAGTAGCGGCAGGTGTTTTTTCACTAGGGTGGGTACAGGCTGGAAGCACGGTCATAATCGGACGGTTTAAAAATTCAAAGGTTTCCGCGTACCGCTGTGCGGATTGCAAGGCTTCTTGGTGTTCAAAGATTCCTGCGGTACATCCGTTAAGGGTGATACGGGTACTCGGCCACAGCAAAAGCCCCCCGTCAGCCCGGTACACCAACACGCGGTCATCGGCGGACAGGTTTGCCAGCCCGATAAGGGTGTCCCGTATCTGCTCCAGTATTTCGGCGCTGCTGCCTTCCGTCCGTGCCTGCCAATCCTCAACCGTAAAGGCATCCTTCTTTCCCTCGGCAGCTTCGTGTATGGCAGCCAGCTGGGTTTCCCGCTTTGCCAGTACCTCATTCCGTATCTTTTCTTCGTAGCCGGTGTATCCGGGTGTGTAAAATACCCTGCCGATCAGTTCGTCGGGCAGATACTGCTGCGCAATCCAGTGGTCGCGATAGGCATGGGGATACAGATAGCCTTCTCCGTGCCCGAGCGATTCTCCGTCGCGGTTTGCATCTTTCAAATGGTTCGGCACCTCGGTTTGTTCCTTTTCTACCGCCTTGAGAGCGTCAAAGAAACCGAGCGAGCTATTCGATTTAGGGCATGTCGCAAGATACAGCGCTGCATGGGTGAGGTGGTACCTGCCCTCCGGCAAACCGATACGATCAAAGGCTGCCGCCGCACTTGTAACAACGGTCAGCGCGTGAGGATCGGCAAGTCCGATATCCTCGCAAGCGGAAATAAGCATACGCCGAAAGATAAAGTGAGGGGACTCCCCTGCCCGCACCATTCGGGCAAGCCAGTAGAGCGCCGCATCGGGGTCGCTCCCTCGGATGGATTTTATAAAGGCACTGATGATATCGTAATGGTAATCGCCGTCCTTATCGTAGAGCACCGCTTTTTGCTGGATACTTTCCTCAGCGGCTTGCATGTCGATGATGATTTCCGTACCGGCAGGCGGCGGCCAGTGCTCGGTAGAGGTTTCAACGGCTAACTCAAGCGCGTTTAAGAGACTGCGGGCATCACCTGCGGCGGTTTCGACAAGATGCTCTAATGCGCCTTCGGTAAAAGAGACCTTCCATTTTCCGTAGCCCCGCTCCGTATCCTGCAAGCACCGTTCCACAGTCCGGTACAGGTCGGCATCGGTGAGCGCCTTGAGCTGAAATACCCGACTGCGGCTCACTAAGGCTTTATTCACTTCAAAAAAAGGATTTTCGGTTGTCGCGCCGATAAAGATAACGGTTCCGTTTTCTACCCACGGCAGCAAAGCATCCTGCTGTGCGCGGTTCCATCGGTGTACTTCATCGACAAAAAGAATGGTCGGTTTTCCGTAGAGTTTTTTATATTGTTCCGCCGATGCAATCGCATCGCGTATCTGCTGTACGCCTGCAAGGACAGCGTTTAAACTTAAAAAATTACTTTTGGTATGATTGGCAATGACTTGAGCAAGGGTTGTTTTTCCCGTCCCCGGCGGCCCAAAAAAGATAACGGACGAGAGCCTGTCCGCTTGGATGGCTCTCCTTAACAACCGCCCTTTTCCGACAATATGTTCCTGCCCGATATATTCATCAAGACTGCGGGGGCGCATTCGTGCAGCAAGCGGAAGCCGTTCCGCCGCCGCCGCTGCCTCGAATAAATCGTTACTCACGGTTCCATTCTATTTGACCGGGATTGTAGAAGCCCCACAAGCCGCTATATTTTGTATTGGGATCGTTTACACCGGCATAGATGACATAACCGGTACCGTTCTCAAACGCATAAATAGGATTAATCACATATTTTCCAACGCTGTTGTTATATTGAAGAATATTCCCTGGCGGGACGGAAGAATCTGCGGAACCCGCTTTAATCGATTGTGCACCCGCAAGAGTAGGCGCACTGCCGGCAAGCTTAATTTCTCCATACCCCTTTATACCGCTGATCAGTACTAAGTGTTTATTGTGCAAATAGGTAATACTTTGAGGGTTGCTTACACCATGCGCGGTACTTGTCCAATGAGTGCCGTCATAACAGTACAATTTCGTGTTGTCAACAACAAAGACGGAGTTTGCAGGTCCTTCACAAATACCCTTTAGTCCCGAAGAAGGACTACCGCTACCATTTTTCGGTGTCCCGTCATTCTTGTAAAGCCCGTTTTCCAATAAGCAGTATAAACCGGCCGCACCGACCGGCGCCTTGTCGGTAGGCGACGCCCATGCAGCCGATAACGTACTACCACCTGTAATGGTTCTTATCGTATAGGTTGTTGCATTACCGCTCTTTCTCGATTCGATTGCAAAAATAGCCCGCGATCCGAAAACAGCCTGCGCCGTTGATCCAGGCACCTTAGTCCAAGATTTAGTTCCCGGGTCGTACCAATGAATTGTAAAGGTATCGCTTTGTTCAAATGCGGCATAGAGGTTGGGGCCATCGACAGCAAGTCCTGTGCACAGACCAGAAGGGCAATCCTTCATCTCCGACCATTTTCCTGTTTTTCCCTTTTCCTTGTACCATATTTTTCCGTTTGAAGCATATAACGTATTGCTAATCTCAACTATTCCGCGGACGCGGCCTTTAACGGAAGCAGGGTTGAGTTTTACCTCCTGCTCTATCGCAGCGAATATCGGCGGGTTTTTACATGCTGATAACACGATTACAAGAGAAACCGCGAGAGTAGCGGCAAATAGTATTTTTATTTTTTTCATAGTTCTGTTCCTTTTTAGAAGTGATACCGGGCTGCAAAGCCGATATTCAAGAAATTGCCCGTACGATTAAAGCTTGAATCTTTATACCATTGCGGAACTATATCCCATGATAATTCGCCGCCGAACGACCATTCGGGGGAATACTGATAGAAAACGCCGGCTTGCGGTCTAAAGAACAAGCTGAAATACCGCGTACCGTTATAGGATTGAAAATCACCGCCGATCCCGAACGTGAGCGGAATACGGAATTTTTCGATTGCAAAGGTATATCCTGAATTGATGGTAAAGGGAATGGCAAAATAGAGATTACTGCCGCGCGTTAAATGAAAGGTAAAAGCAACATCACCGCCGATGGAAACTCCTTTCGTCAGATAGTGAGTATAACCGAGGAAGATGCTGCCGCCCGGATAAATCTTGGGGTTAATCGCAAACTTATTCGGCGAGGTATTAAAAAGCGGTATCCCCAACTGTAACCCCATGCGGATAAACTGATCGCCCTTCCGAATAGGTTCATAAACATAAGCGGCAATAGGGGCTTGCGCAGACGGTGTTTCCGGTTCTTGAGTTTCGGCAGCTTCTTGCGCAAAGGTATTCCATATCAAAACAGAAAAAAAGAAAAATAACCAACAACGTTTCATAAAGGAATTCAACTCCATCTCATTTTATAGGATTGGGCATCTCTAAAAACTCACGTATAGATTTGTAGAAGATCCCGATAAAACAATATCAAACTTGCCTTGTAAAGTATCTGTAAACAATCACCCTGTACCATAAGTTACAGAAGCGCCGGCGTTAACCATGCAACGTCCCATGCATAGAGCGCTAATGCAATCAGCCCCATACTGATTAGTAATAGCGGTGCATTTTTCCATTGCGCGCTGACATTGCTTTCCTCAACCCTCCGTCTGACGGCACAAAGCACAAACGACCAAACAAGCATACTTACTAAGGCGCTCACCAGAATAGCAATCAATTCGATATAGGTGAAAGCCTGATAGAGGGCAAAGA
The DNA here is from genome assembly GCF_000775995.1 of Treponema sp. OMZ 838. Taxonomy (NCBI): domain Bacteria; kingdom Pseudomonadati; phylum Spirochaetota; class Spirochaetia; order Treponematales; family Treponemataceae; genus Treponema; species Treponema sp. OMZ 838. The sequence goes on from NZ_CP009227.1 coordinate 870,276, forward strand.
TAACGGTACCGCCCGAAAACAAGCGCTCCCGTATCAGCCGACTTTCAGAATGTTTAAAAAATATTCGGTGTACGGTCAGATCGCACAGATATACGATTATCAATGCGGCAATCGGCGTTATACTTACGATATCGAGCGGTAATAAAATAGAAAATTCAAGCAGCCAGCTGAGTGACGCAGAAATGAGTATCACTGCACCATCCCGTAGAATAAACGGAATCACTACGCGGGTTGAACGCGCATTCATCGAAAGGCGTTCCAAACCGATACCGTGCAAAAAGACTAATGAAGCAGGAAAAGTATAAAAAAAGATCAAGGATGCAATAAACATACGGAATCTCCCCTACTGCCGGTTTCGATACGATTCATCGGTTTGGAACGGCAAAAGTTCACCCTTATGAAAACTGCGGAAAAGCCAGAGTGCAACACCGAGCATCATAAGAACACCGGCGCTGCTCCCAAAAAATTTAAGCGGTAAAGGGAACGGGATAAGCGTAATACTGAATAAGCCGGAGCGAGCAGGTAAAGAAACCGTACCGAACACCACGAGTTCCCGCAATATCGAAATAGCCGCTAAGAGAATCGAATAGAGTATCGGCATTTCAAACGGATATTGGCTTGAATCATACATACCGATGCTGATAATCAGTATATACGAAAACCCAACCATATATATGTATCTTTCAAGGCTAATTGCCATCACGGGAAAAATTACCCCTACGATTTGCGCATATAAGGCTGCCGCAAAAATAATATCAAGGTAGAGTATCATCTGAGAAAACTTATCAATTTTAAAATAAGCGATAAGCATCTTACTTACTATTCCGACAGCCAAAAGAAACCAAAATTCCGCAATAAAGATCAAACCTTCAGCAAAATGAGCTGCGAGGGGGATGACCGGACATAAACCTAAAAAAAGACAATAGATTTGTTTATCATATTACCACCACTCCCACCGCTTCATTACCGTTTCAATTTTATCTTGCTGCATTGCAACGGCTGTCTGCGTTATTCCGTAGCGCTCCGCTTGCTCCGGAAGGGCGTCAACTCCGGCGAGTCCGCAGAAGATGCAACCGATTGAGCGTTCATAAAAAAAGACAGCAGGATAAACACCGTACTTACCGGTTAGCGGGAGCATAAATACAAAAGCATCATATCCTGAATATGATGCGGACAATACCGCACGGAATGGTAACCCGGATACTCTTGAGTTACCAATGCCCGTGATTGTTATTTGTTGATCCTTAAAGCCCGGATATGCACGGCAAAGCTTTTCTGCTGCAGCGGTCAAATATTGGGCATCCGCTTTTTTCCGTAGATATGACAGCCCAAAAAATGAGGCCAAGAATACAAGCACAATTCCGGCAAGTGCGGCATATTTTTTTAAAAGGTATTTTGCAGCATCGGTCATAATGCACCTCGTCTTCTTTTATAAAAATATGCTTCGAGCCACTCGATGAGGGGGGTGAGGCAATCAACAAATAAAACGGCGAAAGGAATACCGGCCGGTATCGCACCGGGACCCGCAATACAAAAAGCTAAGATGCCGGTCAGTATACCCGTGATGAATCTCCCTTCCCATGAACGGGGAATAGAGCCGCTGTCGTTCATGACAAAAAAGGCCGAAAAAAGAGCGCCGCTCGTCAGTAGCGCAGATAATATATCACCCTGTCCGTATGCACTTGCTTGCGCTGCGGAGGGAAACAAATACACAAGCAGACCGTAAACGATCAAAAAGGTAAAAGGAAGTGTTTTATGAATCGTTTTTACTGACAGCAATACAATCGAAGAACATAACGTTAAGAGATTATAACGGAAAGCCGGTACGGCGGATGGATAATGAAGGAAAAGACTGATATACCCTTCCGGCAGCGTTACATCAACCCCGTGCAAAAATGTTGAATTAAACACGGACGTTATATATTGGTCGGCCGGTGTCTGCAACAGACCGGAACCGTCCATCGCTGCAAAAACGCTGCCGCCGGAGAGTATCCGATCGGCACTGACCGGTTGCACAAAGCAATCGGGTTTGCAGACTGCTGCAATACAGACGGCAAGCATGACCGGATTAATCCATGAGGAACCTTTTCCGCCGAAAACACCCCAGCTGAAAAAATAACTCATAAATGCGATCAAAAAGCTAAAGACGAAGCCTCCGTTAACCGGTAGAAAAAAACCGATCAACAATCCGGTTACGAGCGCATGAATATCAAAGGTACCCTTCCCTTGCATATAACCGATAAGAAAAGACGCAAGCGCTGCTGCCGCTCCGGCGGATATGACCAGAAAGATACTTGCAAAATCGTGCATAATGCCCATTGCGATAAGCTGAAGCGATAAGAGGCTCAGCACGAGTATAGCTGTCTGCCGCGCATTCATACCGGTATAGACGTAAGGCGCAGGAGCGAGCATTGTACGGTTATACGGCATAACTATCTCCTCTTGCTGCTGCCGATTTGATAATCGCGCTTAACGGAATACGTACCGGACATACTGCCGAACAACAGGCACAACCGCTGCATAATGCAATAGAACGCAGCGTTTCGGAGGTGTACCGGTCTCTTTGAATATGGCGTACCGTATCGATGGGGTCGATATATGCCGGGCAGCTCCGTAGGCATTGTCCGCAATGGCCGCATTCCTCCAGTTGTTGTTGAATATCAATATCTTTCCCGACCGCGTGGATCGATTTAATTCCCTTGCCGGCAGGTAAGTCTAAACTGTCAACCAATGTTCCGCGCAACAAACCGTTAATAATGATATGCGTATTTTTGCTTTTAAAACCGCCGCATTCTTCTATCAAGTGCCCGATCGGTGTCCCGATGCGTACTTTAATAACCTTGGTATGTTCCAATGTCTTGCCGGTAAGGAGCAAATACGTTGTCAACATCGGTTGGTTGTGCTGCACCGATTCATAAACCGACAACGCAGTCGAAGCGTCGATCACGACAGCATCTTTTTCTGCCGAACGTGTATGGGCAGTTCCTGCCGGATAGGTTTGCGGGATGGTTAGATGTGCAAGATCGCGGTCGGAAATAACGGTTCCGATTGTATCAAAAAGGGTACGGTCTTTTTTTCCGTACCTGTTTCAACGATGATTTTTGCGGCGCCCATCGCATGAGCGATAATGCCGATTCCTTCTGCAACTTCGCGGATAAAACGGTGAGCTAAAAAAGAATCCAGCATACAGGTAGGGTCTTTATCGTAAAGCATAACGGTTAGCGTTTTTAAACCGTGCTTTACCGCCGCTCTAATATCTTCTGCAAGAGAAACCGTTTCTCCTGAAGTATTCACTAAACCAGCATGGTCGAGGAAATGAATCAGCCCTATCTGATCGCTTTGCTTCCATAAGTACGGAGTACGTTGCTTCCCCAATATACCGAAGCTGCCTCCTGTTTTGATATGGAGTCCGCGGAATGAATGACCGTTTGGAAGCTGTGCGTCAACAATCCCCGAAACAATACCGGGAACCGAGGCATGAACGTGCGCCGATAAGCTATTCCCTGCACGGGCAACCATCTGCCCTTCATTCACAAAATCTCCTACGGAGACCAGCGGAAGGCTGCTCGTTTGTGTTCTAAATGCAAGCGGAACCAGCGCATATTGCGGCAGAAAAGCATTTCCCTCAAATTGGGGATCTAAGCGGATATATTTTACTTGCTGTTGTCCTCGTTTAAATCGTATAAATTCCATCATCGTATTTTGCTCATTATAATCAGAACACAGGGAAATAACAACGTGCCGAGGATAATAAAAAACGAGGCAAACGGAGTCAGTGTAGATACATATAAGGGGCGATAGGCAGCAGCAGAAAAACCGGCTTGGGCTATCAGCATCTTTTCTAGCGGAAGCAGCGCCAGCCGTTCGTTTCTTAAAGCTCGAAGAATAAACACCGTATCAAAGGAATAGATAACTCTTTCTTCACGATGCAGTTTTCCCTCTGAATTCTCATAATAGGAATCAAAGTACACCCGCATATTCGGCGTAAGCGGCTGGAGCGGTTCATGCACATTCAGGTAGGGTAAAACAGCCGTATACCAATAATCTTCTATATAGTTACTTAAATCGGGGAGATAATCTTGCGGCCGCGATGCCTGCACGGTAAAAAAGCCGGAATCGGTAAACGGAATCGGCTGCCGTGAAACCGGCTGAGGCGCATTCAATTTAGCGGCAGCGGGACTTAAACGGTTCGTTGAGAACACAAGCGGTATAATCGCAGACACCAGCAGCAAACAGCCGGTTAAAACGGTAGCAGTAATTGCATATCGTGTATTCCAGAACTGTGCCCATGATTGCGGATGCATGGCAAACAGCTTTAACGAAGGATGTTGACGGTACTGCTCCCAATACGTCTCTTTCAGCTGTAAAAAGCTGTATACGGAAAAAAGTATACTTGCCGATAACAGCAGCGCCAGCAAGAAAAAACACAAGGAAACTATTCCATCGATAGCCGCAGTCAACAGCGGGGCAGCAGGAAGAATCAGCATGAATATATTATGCTTTATCCGCTCTTTAAGCTGCTTCCACTGAATAGTCAATTCGTTTTCCAGAGCCTCCAACCAATATGCGGCAGTCAATATACTTAACAGGGCAGTTGCAGACGATAAACTGCTTTTAATACAAAAAGCGTAACAGACAAAGCTGAACGCAGCGGCAAAAAACAGCAGTTTTTTACGGGAACCGGCAATACAGTAGGCAAACAGAATAAGCGCAAGCAGCCCTTGTATCGGACTATATGGAATAGCAGCTTCAAGAAAAAAATGAGCTCGTTTACCGTAGAGCGAAAAATAGAACGAAAGGTATTTAAAAATCGAAGTATATGGAAGATACAGATATTGATATCCGCCGTCGTCATCGCGGAACCATCGGGTATAACGGCCGATATCGGTAAATGGAAAGCGTTCATGCCGGCCGGTTCCTAGTAATGAAAAGCGGTTTGAAACGGAAAACTCCGATGCAGCTCCCGATATACCGGCCTCTTCCGCAGCAGAAACATACCGTTCAATATCGTCCGAACAGGGAACCGCTGCTATCCGGTAGCCATCCCACACAGGAGCATAAAAACGGAGAGGAAAGATAATAAAAAGCAAGAGGATTCCGGTTGCGATGAACGCCGACAAGAAATATAAAAAACCGTTCAGCCGCTTCATGAGTTATACTGTATAATAGAGTGAAAAATAACTTCCGATTACAACACCGAGAATCATACCGGCAAAAACTTCAACAGGGGTATGACCTTGAACTTCTTTCACGGGCTTAAAAGGTATGTCCATTGTTTCGGCCATTTTAGCGCCTACTTCGTTTAACATTTTTGCTTGAAGTCCGCTTGAACGGCGGACGCCCATTGCGTCCCTAATAACAATCATCGCAGAAAAAATAGAAAAAATAAATAAATCCGAAGAAACGCCCTGTTTAAAACCGATTGTAGTCGAGAGAGCTGTCACAAGAGCAGAATGACTTGAGGGCATCCCTCCTGTGCGCCATACCAATAAGTCAAAAAAGACCGGCAGAGAATGTACTGATGATCCGCAAAATCCGATGAATGTTTTGATAAATTGACTCAAAAGCCAGCTTGTAATCGCCGCTAAAAAAATCGGGTTTTGAGCTACAATTTTAACTTGTGTAAAAAAAACCTGCATCTTGTGGACAGTTTTGTATAATTAACAGCTTTTGTCAAGCACCGCATCTTTTAAAGAGGCTATCCAGCATTGCATGAGGATGCCGAATGCGACTGCAACATTGAGAGAAGCTTTGATGCCCTTCATCGGAATGCTGACAATACCGGCGGAAACCCTTTTGAGAGCTTCCGCACTGAGCCCCAGTTCTTCGGAGCCGAGCAGGACAATGCCGTGCTTGGGGAAAGAAAAAGAGGTAATCGGAGTGCCGCCGGTTTCAAGCGCAAAGACGGGTAAGTCGGCAGGCAGAGCTTCAAGCGGGCAATATTCCCACGGTAGAAAGTGAGTGCACCCCATCGCCGACCGCTGCGCACGGGGCTGTTCGGGGGAAACGCAGCCCTCCGACAAGAGCAGCTTTTCCGCACCGAAAGCCTCTGCGGTACGGAATATGGAACCGAGGTTAAAGGGCGCGCGGATATCTTCGGCATACACATAGACACCCGGATAAAACGGGCGCATTACCGGAATCGCTGCCGACGGTACACCGCTCTGTGTTTCTGCATCGGGCGCTGCCGGGTTCGGCACGGTTGTATCATGCCTCGGTGTATCGATGCCATAGCGCAGCCCCGGAGCGATTAAATCCCATTCGGAAGGCTGCACACCGCTCTGCCGGTACAACGCATGGCGCAGCGTATTAAATAGTACGCGGTAATCTCCGGCGATGAGCGTTTCCGCACGTAAGGCGGACATATAGGTTTTGACGGCAGCGGTAATAGCGGAATCGGACGGATACATTGACGCAAGGTGTGTACAAAGCCCTTCGATATAAAATGAATCGCAGGAAAGAGAAACAGCCGAACACGGTAAGCCGGAAGGAACCGGAACACATTCGGCTTCAAGTATCTCAAGGATTTTAATAACCTTGCGTATCTTTTGAGTAGTAGGGAGCCGGCCAAGCTTAAAAAGCTCAATCATGCGTTATTAATACGCTTGTTTAAGCAGCTCAAACACATCGTCGCTCCGCATCGGTTTGGGGATATAGTTCATAAAACTGAGCGACACGGCGTCTTCGGAAATAGCAACCAGCTGCTCAATGGACAAACCGATATCTTTCAAACGAGTGGGCAAATTTGCTTGAGCTAAACGGCGGCGGATTTCCTCAATAGCGGCCTTTGCTACGTAAAGCGGATCGACACCGCGCGTATCGACATTCAGCATCCGCCCGATCTTTAAGAGTTTATCGAGATTCGATGTTTGCGCATTCGTAAGGATATACGGCAAAAGGATGGTTCCGACTACCGAACTTGAGATATTATAGCGACCTGCACACGCAAGTGCGATGGCGCTGCCTAATCCCGGGCTGGAAAAAGAAATACCGATGGCGGTTAAACAGGCCGCTTCCGCAATGACCGTTTCCCGGGAGGCACCCGTGGAACGTCCGTGTTGCGGATCAAGCGACAATAAAAAGCGATCGATTGCCTTTCCTAAAATCGTTTCCGACAAAAAGTTCGTTTTTGAGGAAGTATATCCTTCAAACGCAATACCGACACCTTGAAGAATAGTTGCCGTCGTTGCATTCGGTGCAAGGTTTGAATAGCAAGCGGTATCGAAAACGCAGAGCTTACAGAGATCCTTCCGCACTTTTAACAGATGAATTTTTCGTGAACGAGCGTCAACAATCGGACTGAACGGAGTAAAGGTGAACGGTTCGCGGCAAGTAGCGGGAACTTCGATAAAAGGAAGCGGTTCCGCCGTACAGGGCTTTCCTTCGATAAAATCATAGATGGAACCGCTTTCATTATACAATGAGGCAACGGCGCGGCCGACTGCAACCGGTCCCATACCGCCGGAGGCAATAACAGCATCGATAAAGACCCCGCGTGCAAGACTTAATGCATTTTCGATAATATCGGAGTCGGCGGAACGTTTTACACCGTCAAATACGAGAACGGATATTCCCCTTTCTTCCAATGCATCAATAACTTTTTTTGCAATACCGGTTTCATGCAGCAACGGATCAACAATAAATAAGAATTTTTTTCCAAACTGAACGGCTTCCGCGCCGATTTTTGCTATGGAGTAACTTCCGAGGATAATATTTGATGTAAGCTTAAAGGTAAAACTAGACATACTCGTATTCCGCCTTTATTTCAGGTTTTTCGGGAGAAAATATATTAGCGATTAAAACTGCGTTGAAACGGCACCATACAGTTTAACCGGGTGCCGCACTCTTTTAGAGACCGTAATCGTCTAATATCCTGTCAGCAACGAGTTCCAAGAGAGCATTATTTATATATGAAGGATCTGCAAGTTTTTTCTTTACCTCAGCAACCTTATCTTCACGAATGTCCGGTGCATTTCTCACCGCTTCCAATGCGATATTTGCATCTGATAATACCCGTGCTTCATTTGAAACGGAAACCGCATCGGTTTTACCGAATGCTTCAGTCCTTTGCGTCCGTTGAAGAGGTTGTACAGGTTTTACAGGATCAATTCCGTTTAGTCTATCAATCGTCATGTTTTTTCCGCCTTCCATAGCTTTTATCGGCATTTTTATCGAAAAAATTAAGCTCTTCCGGATACAAAAACCGAAAACTCGCCTTTTATCGATTGCCGCTCCTGTAATGTATGTAAAATATCCGATACCGAACCGGATAAAATTTCTTCATGCAGTTTGGTCAACTCGCGGCCGACCACTACCTGCCTCATGCTGTCAATATCGGCAATATCTTGTAAGAGCTTAATAATTCTGAACGGGGATTCGTAGAGTACGAAACCCGTTTGCATATCGAAAAGCTCCTGCAACCGCCGTTTTCTCCGCCCTTGTTTAGGGGATAAGAATCCTTCAAAAAGCACCGACGAGTCACCCGTTCCGGCAATACTGACCATAACCGCAAATGCGGATGCGCCCGGAATGGGGACGACAGGATACCCCGCCTCACGTACCAGCTTGACGAGAACGGCTCCGGGGTCGCTCAAAGCTGGAGTACCTGCATCGCTCGCATAAGCGACGTTCTTTCCGTCAGCCAATAGACCGATAATTTTCTGCGCAGCTTCCGCTTCATTCTGCGCCCTGCACGAAATAAGCGGCTTCCGTATCTCAAAATGAGTTAAAAGCCCCAGCGTGTGCCGCGTATCCTCGCAGGCAATATAGTCGGCCGTTTTGAAAATTTCCAATGCCCGTACTGTAATATCGCCTAAATTTCCAATCGGTGTTCCGACTACATATAACGATGCCACTATAAAAGTATACTGCGTTTTATAGGTTGTCGCAAGTCCGTGAATCGTGTATCTTATTGGCATGGGTACGTTTCTTTCACCGCTTTCGTGGTTCATATTGGTGTTTATCGGTATACTATTAATGGTTGTCGCCTATTTTTTGTTTACTTTCAACAGCAAAAAAACCGGAACTGCCAAATATTTACCGAAAGGAAAACCGGGTGCGCCCGGCGTCTGCCCTGTTTGCTGTACCGTATTAAGGAAAGGGGAACAGCTAAAAACAAAGGTTTACCCATCGGAAGGAACCGACCGATTATGTTCAATCTATGGGTGTCCTCACTGTTATCCGATAATAGAACCCGATGCAGACCGCTTTTGTCCTGTGTGTAAAGCACCTATTCCAGCCGATTCATACCTCATTGCCCGGCTATTTGACCGCGGTAAAACGGATAAACACGTGCGCATTCTCGGATGTAGAGCATGCCGGCACGCATAAACCGACAATGCCGTATACTCAATTTTAATCGCAGAAGTATAGGTTCCCTCACGGAAAAACTCCGCCTCTGCCGCGGTGATGTCGTGTCTTTTATCGGGAGCGGCGGCAAAACCACCTCCATGATTACTGCGGCAAATGAACTCGCGGCGCAGGGGTTGCGCGTTGCGGTAACTACTACAACAAAGATGGGAGCACGTGAAAAGGGACGGCTTGATTCCGCCGTGTCTTTTTTCGGCACGGAGATGGGAGAAAAGCTGAGTGCTCCGCCGCCGGAAGTCATCGATAGCCTCTGTGATAACTATGATGTGGTTTTAATTGAAGCGGACGGCAGTAAACGGCGGGCAGTCAAGGGGTGGAACGATACCGAGCCCGTCATTCACCCCCGTACCACAAAGACGGTAGGACTTATTTCGACACGGACACTCGGCAAGCCGGTGAATGAAACATGGGTACACCGAACGGAACGATTTTTGAACATTACTTCCGCAAAGATGAATAAACCATTGCGGCTTACTCATATTATGCAAGCGGTTTTTCACCCGAACGGTCTTTTTTTAAAGGCGCACGGTACTTGTTTTGTACTCTGTGTTGCGCCGAGGAGCGAACATGAAGCAATCCGCACCGCTTATTATCGTGCGCGGGGCAGGCGATTTGGCCAGCGGGGTACTGGCAGCAATCCATATTTGCGGTTTTCGTGTCCTTGCACTGGAAACCGAAAACCCTTCCGCCATCCGCCGCACCGTTGCGTTCAGTGAGGCTGTTAGGATTGGGCATTGCTCAATAGAGGGAATCGAAGCGCGCCTAATTGCAAAGGAGCAAGCCGCAGAGCTTATCGTTTCCGGTAATTGCGAATTACCCGCCGACTCCAAAGCAAACCGTTCAAGCTTTATCCCCATTGCGGTTGACCCTACGGGAGAGTTGATTAGTGAGTTGCAGCCTGCCGCCGTTGTGGATGCCATCATTGCGAAGAAAAATTGCGGAACGCGCCTCGATATGGCGCCGTTAGTGATTGCGCTGGGGCCGGGCTTTACCGCCGGGAAAGACGCGCACATCGTTATCGAAACCATGCGCGGGCATAATTTAGCGCGCTTGATTTATCAAGGAACGGCGCTCCCCAATACCGGCGTTCCCGGACTGGTCGGCGGAGAAAGCGCCTTGCGGGTTATCCATGCACCGGTGGCAGGTACGCTGCGCGTTATACACGATATCGGCAGCTCGGTTGCCCGCGGCGAAACCATTGCCCGCATCATACATACCGACGGCAGCGTTACCGACGTTGCCGCTTCGCTTAACGGAATAATCCGCGGTATGTTGCCTGACGGGTTTACCGTTCGCAGCGGCCTTAAAATGGCGGACATAGACCCGCGTCTTACCGAATTGAATAACTGCTTTACCATTTCCGACAAGGCGCGTGCGCTCGGCGGGGCGGTATTGACGGCGCTGCTTTCCCGCGGTATTGTGCCGTAAAATAGCATTATGACGGAGTTGCGGATTTTCCGGCACAACGGATTATCTTTTGAACAAGAACGTACACAGGCAAGGGAAGTGCTGAAGGCTGCTCTTGTCGAACGGCTTCCTCATTGTCCCGAACCTCTTTTGTTTGAGTATGGAAAGTACGGGAAGCCGTACCTAAAAAATGCAGCATGGCACTTCAGTGTATCGTATACGCATGGGGTATGCCTCATTGCGTTATCCGATGGTGAGATTGGAGCTGACATTGAACGGCTCCGCGCGGCAAAACCGCACGTTGCAAGCCGTTGTTTTACCGATTCCGAAAACCGCTATCTTTACCAAGACATGACGTTGTTTGATAAACGGTTTTACGAGTTGTGGACACAAAAAGAGGCGTATCTCAAATATACGGGGGAGGGGTTTTATCGTTCACCGAAAAGTGTCGATGTTTTATCCCATCCCATTTGCAACAGTCTCTATACATTTGTAAACGATGATGCAATAATTTCTTTATGCGGCCGAAGCATACATCCCGTTTCGGTCTATCAGGTTTCTTTATAATAAAAGTAAGAAGGTGGTTTATGAATCAAGATATGGCAATACTGTGCGTTATCGGCGCTCTTTTGCTTATTATGATGATAAGTTGGATTATCAATCTTGTACGGGCGGCAAAAAATAAGCAGCCGCTGCGCTGGTTGGGGCGGATTGTATATATATCCGGAATCCTTTGTATCGGTTTGAATGCAATCCGCAGTTGGCGAATCTACGAAAATAGTGCCGGTATCATTATTGCGGCTCATGCGATCGCCCTTTTCAGTATTTTATCGGCTCTTATCCGGTCGGAACGGCAGCATAACGAACAAAGCAAGCCGTGAACAAAGTTTGTTCGAGGCGTTTGTGCAAAAATCGGTGTGTACCTGCTTAAAAAGCAGCTGCCGCAGTCGATTGGTATTTTACAGTCATGAGAGCCGTGTATCCGAATTGTACGGCGGACGGCGGAAGTGAAGAAACTCCGCGGCATATTTTTGCGGATTGCAGAGGTGCCCGCATCCGTTTGCGAGATGGAAAATATCGGTTGAGTTGAGCACTGCCGCGTCGAGGTTATGCTCAACGGAGATAACCGTCAATCCTTGCTCCGTATTCAGTTTTTTAATAAAGGTATAAATTTCCTGCTGGCTCTGTATGTCGATTCCCGTTGACGGTTCATCGAGGATGAGCAAGTCCGGCTCCCCGATAAGGGCGCGAGCAATATACATTTTTTGCAGCTGCCCGCCGGACAGCGTCCCCGCCAAAGCATACTTGTAATCAAGCAGCCGGACATCCGAAAGATAGCGGTCGATGATGCCTTTATCGTGCTGCTTACGTAATATCCGATAGGAATTTAAGGTTTCGTAAACGGTAATGGGAAAGCCCGTTATCGCCGCCTTTTTTTGCGGTACATAGCCGATACTGCGTGCGTTGCAGCGGATACTCCCCGTATCGGGAGTCAGCAGTCCAAGAATCAGCTTTATCAAGGTACTTTTTCCCGTGCCGTTTTCTCCGACAATCGAGATGTACGCCCCTTGCTTAATCGTAAGGCAGAGATTTTCAAATAATACTTTTTTACCGGCGCCGTACTTAAACGATAAATTCTGAATACAGACCATTCCGCACGCTTCGGTATGTTCGTGTGCGGGACTAAAAGCCGGCAAAAATGAAGATTCCTGTCCATTCATAAAAATACGTTAGGCCGGTTCGTGAAATTTTGCATTGAGTTTTTCACATATTTCACGCAGCTGTGCTTCATTTTCAATATTATGCTGCCTAAGCAAAATCGGCGGAATTTGATAGTAGCTGATATTTCCGTCAAAGAACTGCAACATAAATTCAGCAAAACTGACCGTAGAAATAAGCTCATAATATTTTTTAGGGGCAGCTTCCGGTTCATATTGGTATTTTATCGTATTGATAATAGCGGCGGGTAAATGCCATTTTTCAGCAACTGCAACACCGATCGCTTGATGCTCCATCCCCGACATCACGCTCTTGATAACCTGATCGGGAATATTTTTTTCGGCTTTCAAGTCGTCGATTTTTTCCAATACTTCCGGATAAATGGAACTGAAAACAATCTTACCTAAATCGTGCAAAAGAGCACAAACATATATTTCTTCGAGAAGTTTGGTCTTTCCCTGCATTTTAGCAAGGTTATATGCAAAAAATGCACATCGATAGGTATGATCCCACAGCCTTTTTTGCTCATTCCCCGTTACTTTTAAAACTTGCAGCGTTCCAACGGAATACAACAGATGCTGAATACCCCGTATACCGGCCATTTTAACCGCTTCGGTAATACTCATACATTCCTTTGTAAGCCCGAATGCAACAGAGTTAACAAGTTTTAACAGGTCGGTTGTTAATGCAATGTCATCACTGATAAAAGAGGCAATTGTCCCCATTGTCGCATTCGGATCGTTGATAAGATGCTGTATTTGCATAATTTTTTCGGGAAATTGCGGAATTTCGTCAATGTAATTGACAATCGTCTTCGTCAATTCTACAAGGTGCCGGTTCGCTTCAAAATCAACCGGAATGGTAATCCGGTTAATCGTTAAGTCTTTTTCCGAAATCAATTGGAACGCATCTTCTTGCAATCCGATTTTTTTCAGCATGAGAAGCATGATAATTAAACCAAGTCCCGCACCTTCCGTATCATCGATGGCCTGCATAAAAGCTTGATCCATATTTTCATAGTCCCGTGCAACCACCATTCGGTCGAAAATACGTTTGAATTCAGTTGCGACCATTTGGACATTATTGCGTACTTCGAAAATAATGTTTCCTTGCTTTACCTGCATAATAACTTTAATATAAAGACCTGCTTTTTTTTGTTGCTGCAGATAATAATCGATGTTCTCGAGACTTTCTTGTTTAAAATTGAGCATACCTTCGTCATAGGACTTCTGATCATAAATATCAAAGCCTTTTTCTTTAAAATACACCCGTTTTGTATTTGCCTTTTTCGCGTTCGTTGTCAGTTCACTGAGACAATAGACAATATAGTCTTGAATTGCATCTTGATGAATTACGCTAAGGAAAGCCTTTGCAACATCGACAATATAGTTTTCCGTTTCCTTGGGGAGCGTATAGGTATTAATCGAGATGGGGATATTCATCTGCACCGCTTGTTTAATCTTGTTTTTATCTACCGGTATAGTTGCAACATTATCCATATATTTAGTATAAGAGAAATTGATAATTTTCGCAATGCGTTATGAACAAAAAGCAGCGGCTTCTGCGGGTACCGGTAACAATCAGACCGATGCCTCTACCCTGATACGAAGCAGTGCGTGTATTGATATTCCATACTTTTGCGGGTAAAATATCGCACACGTGTATCACTGCAAACCGATACCGTATTTTTCCTATATATAGAGAAGAGGTCGAATGATTCACACAATTTTAGAGAAGAAACAATTCTCAAAAGATGTTTTCTATTTGCGCGTTGCTGCGCCGGAAATTGCCCGTCAGAGAAAGGCGGGACAATTTGTCATTATTCAGCTTGATATCGATTACGGCGAGCGTGTTCCGCTTACCATCGCCGATGCCGATCCTGACGCGGGGTGGATCGCGCTTGTCGTTCAGGCGGTTGGAGCTACCACGATTAAGCTCTGTCAGAAAGAGGTGGGAGATTCGGTTGCGGCAATCCTCGGGCCGCTCGGCAATCCCACTCATATCACAAAAGTCGGAAAGGTAGTGTGCGTCGGCGGCGGCATTGGTACGGCGCCTTTACACCCGATTGCCCAAGCCTATAAGCGTGCGGGTAATGAAGTTGTTATCATCATCGGCGGGCGTACAAAAGAACTCGTTATTTTCGAGGAAGAAATGCGTAAGATAGCGGATGAACTCATTATCGTAACCGATGACGGAAGCTACGGCAGAAAAGCGCTGGTTACCGAACCGCTCAAAGAAATTTGCGAAAGCGCCGCGCCGCCTCAAGAGGTTATTGCAATCGGCCCGCCGATTATGATGAAATTCTGCGCAGCAACAACCCGTCCGTTCAATATTCACACAGTGGTCTCGTTAAATACGATTATGATCGACGGTACCGGAATGTGCGGCGGCTGCCGCGTTACGGTTGACGGAAAGACAAAGTTTGTCTGCGTAGACGGTCCTGAATTTGACGGACATAAAGTCGATTTTGACAACATGATGATGCGGATGAAAGCGTTTAAGGAACGGGAAGATCACGATCGTCATGTATGCAGAATCGGGCTGTCGAACGGAGCCAATTAAGCCGAACAAGGATAAACCGGCATTTTCGGAGACTTGCCGGATAGAGGAGTATGAAATGGAAAATGAAAATACACATACCGAACATCACTATGTGCCCCGCGAAGAACTTGCGGAACAGGCAAAAACATATTGGGGCGAACTGAAAGATAAAGAATTAAAAATGAAGGATCGCGCGGCTATTCCGATACAGGAAATGCCGGTACTTGAACCGCATACCAGAGCCCGCCTTATGGACGAGGTTGCAACCGGCTACACCGAAGAACAGGCACGGATAGAAGCGGAACGCTGCTTAAACTGCAAGAACCGCCCCTGCGTACAGGGCTGCCCGGTCGGCATCCCCATCCCCGAATTTATCACCTGTATTCAAAAGGGTGATTTTAAGGCATCCGTCGATACGATTAAAACGACGAACTTACTCCCCGCTATCTGCGGACGCGTATGTCCGCAAGAAAAACAGTGCCAAGCGGTATGTACTGTCGGCAAAATGCATAAATCGGTGGATAAGGCAGTTGCAATCGGCAGATTGGAACGCTTTGTTGCGGATTGGGAACGGGAAAATAATAAGACAACGATTCCGCCGATTGCGCCCGACACCGGAAAGAAGGTTGCGATTATCGGCTCGGGGCCTGCGGGACTTGCCGCCGCCGCCGATATCCGCCGTGCCGGTCATGCAGTAACCGTATTCGAAGCCTTCCATAAAACGGGCGGCGTTATGGTCTACGGAATCCCCGAATTCCGCCTCCCCAAAGACATTGTCGCTAAAGAAGTGGAAAATCTGAAAAAGATGGGCGTCAAGTTTGAAACCAACTTCTTAGTCGGACGGACGGCAACGCTGGAACAGCTGCTCCAAGAAGACGGATTCGACGCCGCCTTTATCGGTACCGGTGCGGGCTTACCTAAGTTTATGAACGTCGAGGGAGAAAACCTCATCGGCGTATTCAGCGCAAACGAATACTTAACCCGTGCCAATTTAATGAAGGCCTATCAAGAAGATAAGGCGGACACGCCGCTGTATCCTGCAAAGGTTGTTGCGGTTATCGGCGGCGGAAACGTCGCGATGGATGCCGCCCGTATGGGATACCGGCTCGGCGCCGACAAAGTATACTGTATTTACCGCCGAACCCGTGCCGAAATGCCCGCCCGTGCCGAAGAAATCGCCCATGCGGAAGAAGAAGGTGTTGAGTTCTGCTTTTTGCAAAACCCGACACGCTTTATCGGCGACAAAGACGGCAAGGTGTGCGCAGTCGAAGTGCTGAACTACGAGCTTGGTGAGCCCGACGCTTCCGGCCGCCGCAGCCCCGTCGCCATTCCGGGCACCGAACATCAAATCCCAGTGGATACGGTTATCGTTGCGCTCGGCAATAGCTCTAACCCGCTGATGGCAAAGACGACGGAAGGATTGCAGGTAACCAAGACCGGCAACATCATCGTCGATGAAAACCAGAAAACCAGTATCCCGAAAGTGTGGTCGGGGGGAGACATCGTACTTGGCGCTGCCACCGTCATCCTCGCGATGGGCGAAGGACGCAAAGCAGCGGCGAGTATTAACGAATATTTAGCACAGTAACACAAAAGGAGAAGCCGTATGAAAAAGTATGTACCGGAACCGTTTAGAATCAAAATGGTAGAGCCAATCAAAATGACAACCCGCGAAGAACGCCTCAAAAAACTTGAAGCGGCAAAGTACAATATGTTCAACCTGCGCGGGGAAGATGTGTACATCGACTTATTAACCGACAGCGGAACAAACGCAATGAGCGATAAACAGTGGGCGGGTGTGATGGTCGGTGATGAGGCGTATGCCGGCGGCAAAAGCTATTTTAAATTGCTCGAAGCGGGACAGGATATTTTCGGATACGAATTTATCCAGCCGGTACATCAAGGACGTGCAGCGGAAAAAGTTATGTTCCCCTTATTGCTTAAAAAAGGGCAGTTCGCTATTTCCAATATGTTCTTTGATACGACACGAGCGCATGTTACGTTATCCGGCGGAAAACCGGTAGACTGCGTGTGTGCGGAAGCGAAAAAACCGTCCGTCTATGCTCCGTTTAAGGGCAACATGGATGTTGAAAAACTTGAAAAGTATATCAATGAATACGGCAAAGAAAATGTCGGCATGATTGTTATGACCATTACCAACAATTCTGCCGGCGGTCAGCCCGTATCCATGCAAAACATCCGCGAGGTTTCTGCGGTCGCAAAAAAATACGGTATCTTATTTAATATCGATGCCGCTCGTTTTGCGGAAAACGCCTATTTTATCAAAGAGCGCGAAGCGGGATATAACAATAAATCCATTAAGGACATTGTCCGCGAGATGTTCAGCTATGCCGACACCTTTACGATGAGTGCAAAAAAGGATGCAATCGTCAACATGGGCGGCATTATCGGTATTAAGAACAACAAAGATATTTACCAGCTGATTAAAGGCAACTGTATTTCGTTTGAAGGGTTTATTACCTACGGCGGCCTTGCCGGCCGGGATCTGGAAGCCTTGGCGATTGGTTTGTACGAAGGTATCGATGAGGCATATCTGAAATACCGCAATGCTTCTATGGAATATTTGGCATCTCAGCTGCTTGATGCCGGTGTTGCCATCCAAAATCCTGCGGGCGGACACGGTGTTTACGTCGATGCGAACGCAATGTTCCCGCACATTCCCTACTATGAATTCCCCGGCCATACACTCTGTGTAGAGCTGTACAAAGAAGCCGGTATCCGTACCTGCGATATTGGGTCGTTCATGCTCGGCAATGATCCTGAAACAGGCAAGCAGATTAAGTCCGAATTTGAGTTTGCACGGTTAGCTATTCCGCGCCGTGTATACACTCAGGCTCATTTGGATGTCATTGCGGAAGCGTTAATCAACATCAAAGAGCGAGCTTCGCAGGTGAAAGGCTACCGCATCATCTGGGAACCGCCGATTTTACGTCACTTCCAAGCTCATTTGGAACCCATTAAATAGTCCTAAGCGGGCATTCGGAACACGATATGATACATAAAGAAACACGGCGCGATCAATTCGGCTCACAGTTTGGATTTATTCTTGCTTGCATCGGTTCCGCCGTCGGTATGGGGAATATCTGGCTGTTCCCGTTCCGTGCCGGGCAGTTCGGGGGTGCGGCATTTTTAATTCCCTACGTCATCTTTGTTACTTTTATCGGATACACGGGTATTGTTGAAGAAATGTGTTTAGGACGGGCAATGAGAACAGGCCCGCACGGTGCGTTTCTGAAAGCGACTCAAATGCGCGGCAATAATTCCGGAGCTGCTATCGGATGGATTCCCGTTATCGGTTCGCTCGGTATTGCAATCGGATATACAGTTGTGGTCGGATGGATTATCCGCTTTACGGCGGGAGCTTTTTCGGGTTCCATGCTTGCAGCGGAAAACAGCGGTGCATACTTCGGGGTCATTGCCGGACGGCTTTCAAGCTTACCGTGGCACAGTACCGCAATTATCGGTTGCTTTATAATTATGGCAGCAGGTATTTCATCAGGTATCGAAAAAGTCAACAAAGTGATGATGCCGGCATTTTTCGGCTTGTTTATTATTCTTGCCATTCGTGTTGCGACATTACCGAAAGCAGCTGACGGATATACCTTTTTATTTAAAGCAGACTGGAGTAAATTAGCGGATGTAAAAACGTGGGTTTATGCGCTTGGTCAAGCATTCTTTTCGTTATCCCTCGCCGGAAGCGGTACTGTGGTATACGGCAGCTATTTGAAGGATAATGAAGATGCTCCAACCAGTGCAAAATTCACAGCGATATTCGATACCCTTGCAGCGCTGCTTGCGGCATTGGTTATTATCCCCGCAGTCTTTGTGTATAACCTTGAACCGACAGCAGGGCCTCCGTTGATGTTTATCACCATGCCGATGATCTTTAAAGAAATGCCTGCCGGCACCCTGTTTTCGATTATATTCTTTGTTGCGGTATTGTTCGCCGGAATTACCTCACTGATCAATCTCTATGAAACACCGGTAGAAATGCTGCAGCAAAAGTTTAAGCTGAGCCGGAAAGTTTCGCTTCTGATTGTGCTCGGTCTCGGTTTTCTTATCGGATTGATTGTTGAAGACGGAAACATACTCGGTACATGGATGGATGTTATCAGTATTTATATTATTCCGCTCGGAGCCTTACTTGCCGGTATTATGTTCTTCTGGGTATGCAATAAAGATTTCGTGTTACGCGAAGTTTCAAAAGGCCGCTTAAAACCGATCGGCAGCGCGTATGTTGTGCAAGGAAAATATCTTTACTGCGGCGTTACCGTCATCATATATATTCTCGGTATTTTCTACGGCGGTATCGGTTGATTCTGCTTGTATCGGTTTTATTTTCTTTGTTCAGAATGGGCTAATGCAATAATAGCGTTTAAAAATGCGGTTTTGCCGCAGTATCTATCTGCATCTATCGCTCCGCCAGCCATGTGCGCGTGGCCTCCTCCAGACCCCATGTCTTTTACCGTTTCTTGAATTAAATACCCCGCATCAAGCTTGCTATCACGGCTTCGTGCAGAGAGTTTGTATTCAGGCCCGTTTGTTTCTATTACAATAACAAAAGAAATATCTTTTATCCAAATTAAAAAATCGGCTACAATAGACAAAATGGCTCTTGAGTAATCTTCACTTAATTCTACAATTAAGAAATTATCTATGCGTAAATAGTCGGTAAAAGCCCGTCCTATTTCTTCAAGATCGCAGATGTTTATGGTCGTTTTAATCATTTGATATGTTTTTTGCACGTCCGATTTAAAGTAAAGTTCATAATAAGCATCCAGATCAAGTTTGTTTACACTTCTGGATAAAAAAGCCGTATCCAGCTGTATACCCGCAATCATTGCTGTCGCAGTCATTCTGTCATATTCTTTTCCCGATTCTTTCCAATAAGACCAAATGATAGAAGAACAGGCTCCGATTCCCGCCCTTATATCCGTATAAGCTGCTGTAGACTGCATTCGTGCCGGATGGTGATCTATTACGGCCTTTAAGATACCGCCTACCTTTTTTACGGTTCCCTTAAAAGGGGAGCCGTCTACAATTACAACTTGGTATTTTTTTAAATCAGCAATTTCATCAAGTTTTAAAAGAGGATAGTCTAAATATTCTACAAATTCTATTAAAGATAGACTTTGAATATGACCGCCATAAGCAATCTCTACTTTGTAACCGTAACTTTCTAAAAGTTTTAAAAGAGCATACGCCGCACCGAGGGCATCATGATCCGGAAAATCATGCGTTTGTATAAGTACCGGTTGGTCTTTGCTTAAAACCGAACAAAGCGTAGATAATTTGTCTTCCATAAAGAATAATCCTAAAGTAAAGTCGATAAGATTATAGCATAAAAAGAGGTATTTTCCAATCGTAGCAATTCGGTGTAACTTATTAAAGGAGAGGACAAATAGGCATTATTATTCTATGGGACTGTTAAAAATAGTCTGACGCAGCTCCCCCTTGCTCTGTCAAAAATCCTAGACAAGAATAGAGAAATATTGTACGGTATGTACCTGCCGATTAACAATTTTACTATTTTTAATCGCTTTATTCATAATTAATATAGTTAATATAGTAAGTAGGAGTGTAACATGACGTTAAAACAAAAAATCATCATACTCGGTTGTAGTATCGCCTTAATTGCAGGCGTACCTCTTTTTGCAAAACCAAAAGCGGTTTTCGTTGCGGTCTTTGTGCCCGGAATTGTCAAAGGGAACCCGACGTATGAATTGCTCGTAGAGGGCGTACAGGACGCGAAGGCGCAGCTGGATAAAAAAGGTACACCGATTACCGTCAAGGTTGTAGAAGGCGGTGTGAATCAGGGTGAATGGCAAAACGGATTGACGGCACTTGCCTTAAGCAAAAAGTATGATCTCATTATCAGTTCCAATCCTTCGTTGCCGGCAATCGCAGAAAAGGTGCTGCAATCCGCGCCCAAACAAAAATTCCTGCTGCTGGACGGCTACCTTGCCGGAAACGCACAAATAAAAACAGTCGGATTTAATCAGTACGAACAGGGTTACCTCAACGGTTACTACGCCGCGCTCGTAAGCAGCAGTTCGATGAAGAATGCAAACGCTGCGTATAAGATCGGCCTTCTCGCCGGACAGGAATTCCCGGTTATGAATGACAAAATACGGAAAGGCTACTTGGACGGAGCAAAAGCCGTCAATAAAAACTTTGAGCTCGATTTCCGTGTCCTCGGTAATTGGTATGACGCCGCAAAAGCCTCCGAACTGGCCGCTTCGATGATTAAAAACAATGTGGATGTCATCTTAACAATCTGCGGCGGCGGAAATGCAGGCGTTGTGGCAGCCGCCCGTGAACACGGCGCGTATGTGATGTGGTTTGACCGGCCG
Organism: Treponema sp. OMZ 838; assembly: GCF_000775995.1. Taxonomy (NCBI): domain Bacteria; kingdom Pseudomonadati; phylum Spirochaetota; class Spirochaetia; order Treponematales; family Treponemataceae; genus Treponema; species Treponema sp. OMZ 838. Next base: position 891,686 of record NZ_CP009227.1, read on the forward strand.
GGCTATTCCTACGGGAAGGACATTGTCGTCGGTTCAACGGAAGTCAGCCAAAAGACAGCCTGTACCGATTCCGTGATTGCCTTTGTGGAAGGACGCTTGGAGTTCGGCACATCGGCAGAACTCGGCATAAAAGACGGTGCGGTAAACTTTGCTTTTGAAGGAGTACCTTCCGCCGTACCGGCAGACATTACTCAAAAAGTAAAACAACTGATAGACGGCGTTAAAACCGGAGCATTGACCTTATCCGCTCACTAGGATTCCTTTGTGTTTTCGACGGAAAACTTACGCTTTACGTTTCCGGAAAACGGTATTACGGCTGTAGACGGGGTAAGCATTGAGTTTGAGGCAGGTAAGATACATGCGCTGTTAGGCGAAAACGGCGCCGGAAAATCAACGCTTGCCCGCCTCTGTACCGGTCATTTACAGCCGGACGGCGGCCGCATCCTTTACAACGGCGAAGCGCTGGACTTACGTTCCGCTGCGGACGGTATTGCACAGGGGCTCGTGCTGACGCCGCAGCATCCGCAGCTTTCGGCGGAGCTTACGGTATGGGAAAATCTTGCAATCGGATTACACACCGAAAAAGATATCGCCGCCAACGTTCTTTCGCCCCAAAAAACTCAAAACGCAATTGCGGCGGCGCTCGCCCGCTACGATATCGTACTGCCGCTCACCCAAAAAGCGGAAACGCTCGATACGGCGCAGCTGCACTGGGCGGCAATCGGAGAAGCGCTGCTTAAAAATCCTTCCGTATTCTTTTTAGACGAACCATCCGCCTCCTTTAGTCCGCAGGAAATTACCCAGCTGTACGGCATACTCCGCAGCTGCGCGGACAGGGGCGCATGTATTATCGTAGTAACACACCGCATTCAAGAAGTGTTGAGCTTTATGGACACGGTGCATATTCTGCGGAACGGTAAAACGGTCTGGAACGGTTCTATCGATTCTACCGTAAATGTAAACCTCCTGCTGCAAGAAATTTTCGGTTCCGAACAGGCGGAATGGACTGCCGCCGAAGTACAATCGGATACTCCGCCGATTCAAGCCGACTCCGGTACAGCCGCCGGTTCATCAAACACTAATATTTCATCGTATACAAATACACCGCAACCCGACACGGTATCTCCGGCATCGCAGTTCCAAAGTTCTTCCACATCGCAGTTTCAGGATGCTGCGGCAAAACCGGCGGCGGGGCTGACTGTTTCGCATGTTGCTGCCGTCAGCAGCAGAGGCGTCCGCTTTTCGGATTTTTCAATCGATGTTCCGCATGGGAAGATAACCGGCGTCGTCGGCATAAAAAAACAGGGGCTGGAACTGTTGGAATATCTACTGGTCAACACGCTCAAGCCGGACAGCGGTACTATCCGGTTTGACGGGCAGCCCCTGAGCCGCATACCGCGCGAAACCTACGCCTACATCCCCAGCAAGCGGATGAGGAACGGCATTGCCGGCAGACACAGCATTGCGGAAAACCTCTACGTCCGCGCACGCGCCTCGCTGTACCGCTTCGGTATTTACTCCCCCGCAGCGGTTGAAGAATGGAAGCGCAGCTGTTCATTCGATATTCCCCGCTCATGGAAAGATTCGGTATTGAGCTTATCGGGAGGCATGATCCAAAAACTGATTTTCAGCCGCGAACTCGACAATCCGCCGCCGCAGTTGGTTATCTGTGCCGAACCCTATTGGGGGCTGGACAGGAAGGTACAGCTTGCGCTGCTGCAGCGGCTCCGCAATCTCGCTGAAAAAGGGGCGGCGGTTATCGTGCTCACCTCGGACGTAGACGCTGCGCTTGAAACCTGCGACCGTATTCATGTATTATACCGCGGCGTTCTGACCCGCTTTATGGAACGTTCCGCTTATAACCGCGCGGAAATCATTGCGGCGATGATGCAGGCGAGTAAAGATGAATAAAGATACGCAACAACACCGCCTCAAAAAAGCAGCCCCGCTTTTAAACAGTATTATTTCGGTAACCGCAAGCGCAGCTGCGGCGGCAATCTGTTTGGCGGCGCAGAGCGAAGAACCGCTCGAAACGCTTATCGCGTTTTTTATTTCCCCTTTTACCAATACGTTTTATTTCGGCAACATGCTCGACCAAGCATCCCTCATTTTGCTCTGTGCGATGGGCTTTATCCTTCCGGCAAAAGCAGGCTTTTTCAACCTCGGCGGCGAGGGGCAAGCGTATCTCGCTTCGTTTATCGCGGTGGAATTCGCATTGCTGGCACCTCAGTTCCCGCAGCCCTTCGGCCTTATCGCCGGATGTATACTCGCGGCTCTTTGCTCCGGCCTTTTAGGTTTTATTTCCGCTTTTTTGAAGCAATTTCTCGGCATTACCGAACTGATCAGCACCTATTTATTATCATGCGCACTGCTCCCGCTCATCGACTACGGCGTGAATGACATATTCAGGGATTCCTCAAGCAATCTGATGGCAACCCCGTATACAAGCGAAGCGTGGTTCTTCACTTCCTTTTGGAATCCTTCGACATTGAATAGCAGCATCTTTTTTACGGTGATAATAACGGCGCTGCTTTTCTGGATGTTCAAGCGTACCCGCTACGGTTACGAACTCGGATTAACCGGCAATAACCGCGCCTTCGCACAATCCCAAGGAATTAAAGTCGGCTCGATTTCAGTCTTGGCGCTGACATTCGGCGCAGCATCCCACGGACTTGCGGGCGCATTCAGCGTATACGGCTCGCGGCACTATGTTTATGCGGGCATTACATCGGGACTGGGCTGGAGCGGCATCTCCGCAGCGCTTATCGGACGCAATCATCCGTTGGGTGCGGTATTCGGCGCGCTCTTTTTTGCGTGGATGGAAGCAGGCGGCAAGGCTGCGATGCTCCAGACAAGCACTTCTTTTGACCTTTCGTCAATTGTGCAGGGGATTGCGTTTATATTGATAACGGTTGATTTTTTCCGGCAAAAACGAGGGAGAAAACCTTTATGATAACCGCGATTACTTTGATTGCACAAGCCGCGCCGCTGCTGATTGCCGCCTGCGCTGCCCTCGTTTCGGAATATGCAGGGCTGTTGAATGTCGGGATAGAAGGACTGATGCTTTTAAGCGCCTTTACGGGAATCGGCGGAATTCTATTAACTGAAAGCCTCGGCGGTCTTATTCCGGGACTTGTCGTCTCGCTTGCGTTGGGTGCAGGGTTGAGTATGTTTATTACCTATCTTGCTATCTATCGTAAAGCCAATATCTACATAGTCGGACTTGCGGTAAACTTAACCGCTGCGGGCTTTGTTTCCATACTGAGCACACGGTTTTTCGGTAACCGGAGCATCGTTGCGCTGCCGCCGGAGCTGCTGCTTCAGCCGCAGCTCGTCAAAACGGCGAGCGCCGCGCTCGCCGTTTTGACCGGCCTCGGACTTGCGCTCTTTTGCCGCTACACCAAAACAGGCTTACGGATAAAGATACTCGGAAAAGATTCTGTATTTTTGGATTCGATTGGGGTGCATACCGCACGGTTAAAGATAGCGGCAATGGGTATGTCCGGGGCAGCGGCGGCGTTGGCAGGCTGCCTGTTATCCCTCCAGCTGGGAGCCTTTGTTCCAAACCAAAGCGCCGGCAAGGGGTGGATCGCCCTCGTGCTTGCGTATGCAGGCGGACGCTCCGTTATCGGAACAATCTGCGCTGCGCTGCTGTTCGTCTATCTTGAAAACACCATCGCGGCGGCGCAGATCGGTATGGAACATCCGGCGCTCTTGATCGGTCTGCCTTTCGTGCTCGGCCTCTTCCTGATTATTGCCGAAAAGCTGATTATCCGCCTATGGAAGCAGTATAGAGGGAAATGATTAATAAGGAATTATTTTATCGCTTCCACCTCGGCTTGGCTGAGTCCTGCAATTTTGCAAATATCGTCAAGCGGATAGCCCATAGTAAGCATTGTTTTTGCTGTTTCGAGCTTTGCTTGACATTACCTGTTATTGCTACCCGAATATAATCTTAGGCACTGTCAGCGCTACGGACTTGCCGTTGTATGTGTATGTAATCCGCTCGGTTGCATCATCGAGGATAACGGCGGCGGGTTTGAGTTTTGGCGCAAGGGCAAAATAGGCGGCGACTTCGGAAAGACCTTTTTCTATCGGGAATTTTTTGCTCAAATCGTGTAGCGAAAATTGAAGGGTGCCATGGAGAAATTGACTGCGATACTGTTCAATATGTTTTTTGAGCAAGGCTTCATCAATATAAAATTGATTAAAAATACCGCTTCGCTGCAGCAGCGCTGCCGACTCTTGCTCGGTGAATGATACGATCGGTTCAAAGCTTTGGTTAAGCGGCGGAAGGATAAGCGTCCGTGCCTGCGGGAAATACAGTACCGCTTTTGTTTGAATACCAAACTCTTTCGGAAAAACAATATCACGCTCGGCTAATTCAAAGGCTTTCGTCTTGATAAAAGCAATAAGTTCGGTCAGCTGCTTGTGATCACCGCAGTCACGCGAAAGCAGCACACGGTTGAGCCGGTGCGTCAGCGAATGGTTGGTGTCGATAATCTTCCGCCCCGCTTCATGCAGATATTGTTTCAAGTGCAGCAGGAAGGAATCCTCCCATGCAATGCCATGCTCGGTTACCTGTGCGATAATCGTCCGGGTTAAGCGATTGATCTCGTTTTTACCGGCATCGGCTGCAAGAAAGTCCCAAAAAGAATCGAAGGTTTGCCCCTGCGGAGTTTCTTTCATTTCCAAATTGGCATCAAGGGCGTAGCCAAGCACCGCGCCTTTTGTTTCGCTCACCGACTGTTTTTTGTATACATCAGCAAGAATGGTTTTAAAATTTTCTTCTACCTGCCGGAAATCCGATAAGAGTTCGCGTGCCGCTTTTGAAACTTCACGTAACCGTTCAACCATTTGTACCGGCGTATACACTTCCGCCTCTCCGGTTGTTTTAATTGCATCTATACGTTGCTGCAATGCTTCTTTCTGTTTTTCAAGTTCTGCAATTTGTGTTTGAGGATCGTGCGTAGTGTTTTCCGAAAGCTCTCTGAGTTTATGCAGAATATCTTGAAAGCGGGATTCGGTACCGATAAACATTTTTGAATCCATCGTATCAAGCCAGGTAAACAGCCGTTCCACCCCTGCGCTCAGTTCGATAATCACATCCTGCCGCTCATTATAGTATTTTTTGATATAGCCGGCCTTTTCCGAACACCATTTATTCGCTAAAAAATGAGCGCGCGCCTCGATGCTTTGCAGTGCGAGTCTAAACTCTTCGCTGTTTTGTATTTCTGCTGTTTCCCCATCATACCAATCGTCGATACTGCTATTGTCAAAACCGGAAAATTCCTGCGACCGCAAAAAATCCGCCAGCAGCGTTTCAAACCGATCGGCATTGACGGTTTGCAGATTCCGCTCTCTGAATATTTTAAAAAGAAACGAAATAACCGGTGCGGGATTCTTTGAACGTAAAAGCCGCAATCCCGAATCTTCTGCAATTAAGGTTGCTATATATGCACTGTCAGAGCTTTGCATAACTATTCCTTATCGTTATAAGTGATGCGAGTCTTTCCTTGATAAAATCCTGCGGAAGGCGTTCCTGCTCAAGTCTGTTGCACTCCGGGTGTTCCCGCAAATAACGGAAAAGCGCTAACTCTTCAGCGGTGAGACACAGGTCGGCACTATTCCGCTTAGAGGATTTTCCGGGAACGGCAAACTGCGCGAATGTTTGGTAAGTTGTGCTATCCATACAAAATGAGGTAACGTCCGGAAAGATTGCGCGAAATTCCGACAGGATTTCAAAACCGTGTTCGTCTATATCCCCGAAGTAATAGAGCTTCTTTTGACGTAGATGGATATTGTGCTGTAATTGTACGGCGGCAAATCCCGAACCGAAAATGCAGAGCCCTTTAGGAACGGCGGGGAATGTCAAATACACCAGCAGATTTTCAACAATAAAAATAGTATCGACGGAATTAAAGCGCTGCGCGGCAAACGATTCAAGCGGTAGTTGTACTTCACTACTTTTGAGCGTTTCTCCCGCAATAGTTACACCGATTGCATCATCCAATAAACGGAAACGGACAAACGGCGATACCGTGCGGACTCCCCATTCGGCATATACGGCTTCCGCAGTGTTTTGTAATTCCGTTGCTTTTTCTCCCGCACTACGCCCATTGCAGGATTCAGCAGCGAACGGTTGTGCTCTATCACTGCGCTGCCCACCGGTTTCATCTCGATGCCTATCTCTTTTGAGTGCGCAATACAGCGAAAAAATAAGCATACGGTTTTGTTCGATAAACTTTGTGTGTACCGGAAGCGGAATTTCACGCAGGTATAATCCGCACGGACTATGATGTATAAACCAATCCGCGCATAAAAAAAGCTGCTCCCAATACTGTGCCTCAAACGACTCGGTTAAAACGGAGCTATGCTTGACCGTCCAGTCATGCACAATATCGGCAGCATCAAGTTTGAGGCATTGCGTTTTAATATGTTCGAGGTTTGTTTTGAAATTGCAGGCTTCCGTTTCTTTTTGAATAAATCGCAAAAAATCAGCTTCGCTTTCAAATAGGATTTTTTCAATAACGGTCTGCATGCCCTTGCTGCGGGTTTTAACGACAGAGCTTATCACCGTGTAACCGAATCCCTTTGCCTGCTTTGAATGCCGGTACAGTTTTTCCGCTTCCGTTTTCCGCATGGCAAAATCATCCGTTGCGGAACCTCGTGCCGCCGGAATATGCAGCGGAAAAAAAGCGCTGTCTCCGTTAAGTACGGAATACAAATAATTGAGAAATTTATGCTCGGCTTTTTTTCTGATTTCTTCAACGCTAATCATACTGTTCTTTCTCTTCCCGATATCGGTCAATCGTGATATTCAGTAGGCGCGAGGTATTATCGTTATGCTTTTCGGTAATGTGAACCGATGCGATATAATCTTCTACGATGTTGATTTTATCCATCGGTGTTACGAGAATCATCTGGAGCCCGATCTCTTTAAACAGCTCCATTGCATAGCACGAATTGTCCATATCGATTTTGCTGAATACTTCATCGATGATCACCAGCCGTAACGAATATCCCTCTCCACCGGTAATGCCGAATTGAAATGCAATTGCCGATGCTAAAATCGTATAGGTTAATTTTGATTTTTCTCCGCCCGACAAACTTGCAGAATCTTCGTAATATTGTTTTTGCGTATTGTCGTTGAGATAATATTCAATAGCGGCAAAATTAAACCACTGGCGCACGTCCAGCACTTTTTTACGGCGCGGATCATTTTCTTTTAAGTAGGCAATCAGCGTTTCAATTTTTTTATACTCTTCAAATTCCGAACCGGATGTGCGGTTAAAAATGGAGGCGGAGTCAGGCAATGCGGCTAACAACAGAGCCTGAAAATCTTTTATGGACTGATCGGTTGTTTTGCGGTTTTCCAGCTTGATATACGTCGGAGGATTTTTGCTGTATGGAATTGTTTTTAAGCTTTTATTTAATTCCTCTATTCCGACAATAATCTGCTGACGTCCGGTATCAAGTATGGTCTTAAAATTGGTAATATCGTTTTTTACGTGCTCATTAAAAATGAACTTAAATTTTTTCCGGCACGAAGGTAAATCATCGCGGTTCACTCGATCGTAAAAGGCTTGAAAGTCTGCAAGCCCCGATACTTCCGCTTGGAAGTCCCGTACATCAGCCTCCCACGACGGAAACTTTCGTTTTATATCCGGCTTAGGGTTTTTCACTGCGGACATTTTTTCGCGGACTTTCCGCTCTGCATTTCTGACAGCTGTTTCTGCCTGTTCGCTCTCTTTATTCAATGCCAATTCAATCCGATCCCGTTCGGTATCAACGGCTTCAGGCTGTTCAAAAGTTTTTTGCACGGTAAAATACTCTGTAAAAATAGCGAGCGCTCTTTGTGTTTCTTCACTTTCTCCATCGGCATACTGATGCAGCTGAGCGGTAAATCGTTCCTGTTTGATGCGGATATCCGTCAACTGCTGTTCCGCTTTCGACGATGTTTCAATATAACCGGTACGCGCTTCTTCTTTTGTTTGCTTTTCAATTTGCAAACCTTGCAATTTATTTTCAAGCTGCCGCAATTCTTTGTCTCCGCGGAGAATAGCTTCCTTTTCTTCAAGAGACGCATTCAATGCAGCCGAATATTTTTGCACATCAAGATCATCCCAGAATTGCATCTTTTCCAAACTGCTCAAGATAGCAAGCTGACCAGTTATATCATCTTGTTTTTTCTTGCTGTCTTCCAGCGCGGTGTCGTTTTTCTCAATTTCGTTTTGCAATTTTTTCAAGCTGAACGAAAGTTCCTGCCGCTTTTGAATATTATCCCATCCGAGTACAAAGGTTTGCCGTCCCGAATGCTGCGGACGGTCGTCTTTTTCATGACGTATTTTTGCCTTAATTAAACCTGTTGAGGTAAGCGCCTTTGCCGCCCTGCTAAATACTTCCGTATCATCCGTGCAGATATAATCGAATGTATCATGTAAATACGATTCAAGCCAATCGGAAAGTTCATGCTTCCGCTGTATTTCCAATTTCGCAATAAGTGAATTTTTTTCGGGTATGTTTTTTTCAGCTGCGGTTTGGTATCGGTTTTAAGATAGACGAGCCGTCCCCGTAAATTATGCGTTGCAGCATACGTATTCACCTTGGTATAAAGATGAGGAGGCACCAGCAAACATAACGCAAAATTATGCAGTAGTTTTTCTATCGCAGCTTCCCAACGGCTTTCGTCTTTTGCAACCTGCAATAGCTCTCCGGCAAACACCAGTTCTTTTTCCGAGCAGCCGATATGTGCGCATATTTGATCCCGTATCCCGATATTATGCGCAGGGATATTCGTTGTCCGTTTACTCAGCGATTCCAATTCTTCGATAATTGCTTGTTCTTCTTTTTTATTTACCTGATTTTGCGCATTCCGTTCAAGACTTGATTTATACAGCAAATCTCTTTCCGCACTCAGCTGTTTTTTTAATTCCGGCAGCAATTTGATATTTTCTTTAAATTTCTTTTCCGTTTGCGGAATTTCCAAAGATAAAACACGGGCGCACTGTTCATAATCCCGCACATTATTCCGGCATGTCTGCAACCGCAATTCATTGAATTGAATCTTATGCTCAATTTCTTTGATCAGAATTGCCGTACTGTTTTTTTGAATAACTGCTTTGAGCGAATCCATATCGGCATCAAGCTGTTTTATTTCAGCTTCAAGCATATTTCTTTTATTATCAGCGAGCAACTTTTCTTGTTGCAAAACAACTATTCGTTTTGTAATCGTATCCAGGACTGTTTGTATATACCACAGCTGTAAAATCATTTTGAACTGTTTTAATGTTCTGTTCGTTTGCTCGCAGTCTTCAAATATTTTTCCGGCATCTAAAATTTCCTGCAGCAGTCTGAGCTGTTCTTGTGCTTTTTCTATCTCGTTGTATATCTGAGAAAGCTCTTCATAATGCTTTACCAAATCATCAAAATCGCGTTCGGTATCGCGGCCTTCAAACATATAGGTTCTAATAAAGTCATTTAAGTTGCCGACTCCTTTCAGTCCAACCGTTTGGGAAAAAAGATAGAGAGCCCGATCCGAACGCAAGCCTGCAAGCTGAGAGAATGCTTCTGCATACGGGGTAAAATTATCGACGTAAAATTTGGTTCCGAATACTTCGGTCATGCGTTTTTTCCAATTGCTCTGCGGTGTAAAATCAATCCCTGCTTTTTGTATCTCTTCAATTGAAAGCCGCGTATGCGTTATCGAATAGATTTTTTGCAAGGCTCCGCCGCCGGAAAAAAAACGCACTTGCATAAGCGTTATCGGCCTTTGATCATCTCCCAACACAAAGCAGCCGAGCAAAATAGAAATACAGTTTTCTTTTGTGCGTAAATTTTTTGCAGTGCCGGAGGTAAACTCTTCCTCGCGTTTGTTTCCATACGTACCCAGCACATAGCTGATTTCATCACGTTCCCGCTTACTCTCCGCTCCGGCGGATTGGTTATAAAAGCGTTGCCGCGGCGGCACGATCAGCGACAAAAAAGCATCCACCAGCGTCGTCTTCCCGGAACCGTTTAAGCCGGTCAACAGCGTCGCCTTCTTTCCGCACCGCATCGTGTACACTTTTGAATCAAAAACACCCCAGTTGTACACTTGAAAAAAATCAAGATACAGTCCGTTTTTATCAATATCTTCGGTTTTCAATAAATCAAATTGCATTAGCCGTTCTCCTAAGGTAAACGCATCAGCCATTTTGGAGTATATTCCCGCAAAATGAGAGGCTGTACCACCAGAGTTTCGCCGCTTTGCGGCTCAAATGGTGTTCCAACCTCTTATTTTGCGATATGTGGTCTGGGTGGCTGATGTGTTTACCTTGCTTGTTTTGAAAAAAATAGGCCGTTCCGTAAACATTAACTATTACCCTATTATTATCCTTAGTTATTCTCTTCAACACGCCAGTAGCCGTTTTTGTCGGCGCCGACACGGGTGATGAGTCCTGCTTTTTTTAGCTCTGCAAGTTTGCGGCTTATTGTTATCCGCGATTTGCCTGTTTTTTTTGCGAGTTCTTCGTAGGAAATAGCAGGATTTTCTTTAATACAGGTTAAAATCATATTTACAGTATCATTTACAGCATCATTTACAGTATCATCCTGTTTATTTTCTTGTATCGTTTGCATAATGATTTCAAGCATAAAGTCTATAAAAATCCCGGAGTCGTTTGCTGCCGTACTGTGTTCCAATGCTTTATAATAGGCAGCTTGATTTTGTAAAATCATATTTTCTATCGGCAGATGTATAAACAATGGATTCCATTCTGCTAGAATACGTGAATGCCAGAGCCTCCCCATTCTGCCGTTACCGTCTTCAAAGGGATGAATAAATTCAAACTCGTAATGAAATACACTGCTTTTAATGAGCGGATGAGTATCCGTATCTTTGAGCCATTGAAATAAATCATCCATCAAAAAGGGAACCCGATCGGCAGGAGGAGCAATATGACTGATGCCGTCTTTTCCCGCAATACAGACACCGCCGTACCTAAAATGCCCCGGATGATCCAC